>NZ_DASSVG010000591.1:0-6484 GCF_035706265.1 Ramlibacter sp.
GCTGCCGCGCGTGTTCATCGCCGGCGACGCCTGCCACACCCACAGCCCCAAGGCGGGCCAGGGCATGAACTTCTCGATGCAGGACACCTTCAACCTGGGCTGGAAGCTGGCGGCGGTGCTGCGCGGCCAGTGCGCACCGTCGCTGCTGCACACCTATTCGGCCGAGCGGCAGGGGGTGGCGCAGGAGCTGATCGACTTCGACCGCGAGTGGGCCAAGATGTTCAGCGACCGGGCGAAGGAAGGCGGCGGCGAGGGCGTGGACCCGAAGGAGTTCCAGCGCTACTTCGAGCGCCACGGCCGCTTCACGGCCGGCATGGGCACGCACTACCGGCCGTCGGTGCTCACGGGCGAAGCCACGCACCAGCGCCTGGCCACCGGCTTCGTGATCGGCACCCGCTTCCATTCGGCGCCGGTGCTGCGGATCACGGACGCGAAGCCGGTGCAGCTGGGGCATGCGGGCAAGGCGGATGGGCGCTGGCGGCTGTATGCGTTTGCCGGGGTCGATGACGGCGGGTTGCGCGGGCTGTGCAGCTTCCTGGAGGCGTCGCCGCAGTCGCCGGTGCGCCGGTTCACGCGGGCGGGCGACGACGTGGATTCCGTGTTCGACCTGCGGGCGATCTTCCAGCAGCCGCACGAGGAACTGGAGATCGGCGCGATGCCGGCCCTGTTGCAGCCGCGCAAGGGGCGGTATGGGCTGCGCGATTACGAGAAGGTGTTCACGTCGGTGATGAAGGACGGGACGGACATCTTCGCCCTGCGCGGGGTGGACCGGGCGCGCGGCGCGTTGGTGCTGGTGCGGCCGGACCAGTACATCGCGCATGTGCTGCCGCTGGAGGCGCACGGAGAGCTGGCGGCGTTTTTCGGCGGCTTCATGGTGGAGCGCTGAAGCTGGGGTTCGCGACGCTCACCTTCGCCGGCCTGCGGCCGGTCCAGCCTACGGGGGTCCGGCCGCGCGCCGGATCCAGCGCATGGCGATATCGGCGGCTGGCGGTTTTCGTAGGCTGGTGGTGACCGAAGGGAACCCCAGCATCGGCCGTCCTATTGCCCCCCGGCCAACTCCGGATGCAGCCTCTCGTACGCCGCCGCCAGCCCCGGATCCCGCCGCCGCACCTCCGCATGGTCCACCCGCCCCGTGCGCGTCATGTAGCTGTACGCGAACTCCACCGGCGACGTCGCGGCCACCCGCTCGTCCATCTCCTCGTACCAGCGCAGACTCGCGTTCGCCGCATCCCAGATCTTCTTCATCGGCGGCAGCCGCGTGGCCTGGAAACGCGCCAGCGCCTCCGGCACGTCTCCGCAATCCCTGAACGCCTTGAACAAGGCCACCGCATCTTCCATCGCCAGCCGCGTTCCCGACCCGATGGAGAAGTGCGCGGTGCGCAACGCATCCCCGATCAGCACCACCTTGCCGACGCTCCAGCGGGCGTTCCACACCGCCGGGAAACTGCGCCACTGCGAGTTGTTGCTGATGATCGGATGGCCTTCCAGGTCCGGCGCGAACACCTGCTCGCAGCGACGCATCGCCGCTTCCGGGCCCAGGCGGTCGAAGCCCGCGCGCATCCACGTCGCCTCCGTCACCTCGACGAGGAAGGTGCTGCGGTCCGGCCGGTAGCGGTAATGGTGGGCGCAGAAGACGCCGTCCGGCGTCTTGCGGAAGGTCAGCGTGAGGCTGTTGAACGGTTTGGTCGTGCCCCACCAGATGAAGCGGTTGGGCCGCCAGTCCACCGTGGTGCCGAAGGCCTCGGCATGCTGCGCGCGGATGCTGGAAAACGCGCCGTTGGCCCCCACGATCAGGTCTGCGGGTTCGAGCTGCTCCACACTCTCCGCCTCCACGCCGAAGCGCAGCTTCACCCCCAGCCGCTCCACGTACGCGTACAGCAGCGTCAACAGCTCCAGCCGCCCGATCGAGGAGAAGCCGTTGCCGGCGACCGGCACGCGCGTGTGGTCGTGGACGATCGTGATCTCGGGCCAGGTCTCCAGGTGCGGCGTCAGGTACTGGTACAGCTCCTCGTCATCGGCGCGCAGGAACTCCAGCGCCCGGTCGGAGAAGACCACGCCGAAGCCCCAGGTGGCGTCGCGCGGATTGCGCTCGTGGATCGTGATCTCGTGCGCGGGATCGTGCCGCTTCATCAGCGCGGCGAAGTACAGGCCGGCCGGTCCGGCGCCGACGATCTCGATCCTCATCGCTTGGCCTCCTCACCCGGCCCGCGCGCGGCACCGGCGGCGCGGCGCGCGGCGAATTCCTGCAGCGCCTGCCGGTACTCCGCCTCGCCTTCCGCACTCATGGGCGTGCCGCACTCGTAGCAGCGGCTCGTCATGCGGTCGAACCAGCGGCAGCCGCAGGCGTCGCAGGCGAGTTCCGGCGCCCCGGCGGGATTGCGGAAGATCACCGGCACGCTCCCATGAAGGCGAAGCCCAGTTCCGTGAGCAGTTCCTCGAAGCCGCGCTCCTCCAGGTGGCAGCGCCGGCGCAGGATGTAGCACACGATGTGGCCCGAGCGGATGCCCGCGCGCAGAGTGTCGAACAGGTTGTCGCTGCCTGCCGCGCACACGCCCGCCAGCGCCTCGTCGTCGCAGGCCAGCGCGATGTCGGCGCCGCTGGCCGCGTAGCCGGCAAAGGGCTCCAAGCAGACCGCCACGCCGTTCTCCTCCACCTGCCACAGCAGCATCGTGTCCGGCTGCGCGCGGGCGAGCAGCGCCACCCGCGACCCGGCATCGAGCGGGCCGAACAGGTCGGGCCGGCGCTGCGCCGCCGCCTGCCAGGCCTGCGCCTCGGGCAGCTTCGCACTCGCGGCAACCGCTTCCGTCACAGCCGCACCCCCAGCCGGAAGCCCTCCTGGATCGCCTGCTCCAGCCCGCGCGGGATGAGCGCGTCGCCGGCGCCGTGGAGTTCGTCCACCATCCACTCGAATTCGCCGAACAGCCCGTGCGCCGGCGCCATCTGCGTCGCCAGGATCACGCTGTCGGCCGGCAGCAGCGTCTCTTCACCGCTGGCGCTCACGACCGTCGCACCTTCGGCATCCACCTTCACCAGCCGGGTCGAGGTGCGGCAGGGAATGCCCAGCTCCTCCACCCAGGAGGCGTGGCGCCACTTGAACGAAGGCTTGACGTCGCCGGCGATGCGCTTGTCCTGCTCCACCACCGTGACCTCCGCGCCCTGGTGCTTGCGCAGCGACTCCGCCAGCGTCAGGCCGATCTTGCCGCCGCCCACCACCACCACGCGCTGCCCCGCCTTCACGCGCCCGTGCGCCACGTCCAGCGCGTCGAGCATGCGCTCCGCACCCGGGATGTGGGCATAGCGCTCACGGTCGATGCGGGCGCCGGCGGCCACCACGCAAACGTCGTACTGGTGCAGCACGCTGCGCATGAACTTCGCGTGCACCTCGGTGTTCAGCCGCACCTCGATGCCCAGCTTCTTCGCCACCACTTCGTAGTGGTCGATCACCGACAGCAGGTCGTCCGGGCGCGCGAGGTCGTTGATCGCATAGGCGTACAGGTTGCCGCCGATGCGCGGTGCCTTCTCGAACACCGTGACCTCGTGGCCGCGCTTGCGCGCCGTGATCGCGCACTCCATGCCGGCCGGCCCGGCGCCGATCACCATGATCTTCTTCTTCACCGTGGCGGGCGTGACCTGGTATTCCGGTTCCACCTCGTGACCCAGCGCCGGGTTCATGGTGCAGGTGTAAGGCAGGTCCCGGAACAGGCGCGACAGGCAGTTGAGCGAGCCGATGCAGCGCCGCACCTCGTCCAGCCGGTCTTCCGCCGCCTTGTGGATCAACTCCGGGTCCGCCAGCAGCGGACGGCACACCTCCCAGAAATCGAAGATGCCGTCGCGCAGGCACTGGTCGGCCATGCGCGGATCGGGCAGGCGGTTGCCGAAGGTGATCAGCGTGTCCGGAAAGGTCTTCTTGGCGCGTTCGGACAGGTAGTTCCAGTAGCCGGGCGGAATGTCGCGGCCGATGGACGATTCGGGCGCCTCCTGCCAGCCCACGGTGACGCTGATCATGTCGACGCCGGCGTCCACCGCCTGCTGCATCAGCTCGAAGCACTCGTCCTCGGTGTTGCCGCCCCAGCGGTCCATCAGCTCGGCGCCGTTGAGGCGCACGACCAGCGGGTTGTCGGGCGTGGCCTGCTTGATGCCGTCGATCAGCTCGCGCATGAAGCGGCCGCGGTTGGCGATCGAGCCGCCGTATTCGTCGGTGCGCTGGTTGGTGAAGCGCGAGTTGAAGTTGGCCAGCAGGTAGCCCATGAAGCTGGTGATCTCCGTGCCGTCGAAGCCGGCGCGGATGGCCCGGTCGGCGGCCTCGGCATGCTGCCGGATGCAGTCGCGGATCTCCTCCTTCGTCATCACCTTGGGCGGGCGGAAGTGCGGCAGCGTCTGCGGCACGTCGGAGGGCTGGATGCAGTAGCCCAGGTCGATGCCGCCGTAGCGCCCCGCGTGCAGGATCTGCTGGATCGCCACCGCGCCGTTGGCCTTGATGTCGGCCGCGATGCGCTCGAACTGCGGCAGGAACCTGTCGTCGAAGATCGCCACCTGCCGGAAGTAGGCCTTGCCCTCGCCCATCGGGTCGGGGTAGGCGCCCTGGTTGGTGATGATGCCGCAGCCAGTGCGCGCGATCACCTTCATGCGCGCGATCTCGCGCTCGGTGATGAAGCCGTCGCGCGTGTTGTAGTTGGAGACGCAGCAGGCGCCGTACTTGATGCGGTTGCGCGTTGCGAAGCGGCCCAGGCGGGCCGGCTGGAACAGGTGCGGAAGCTTGGCTTCGCCGGGTTTCATCGCGTCTCCTGACTGGCTTGGGGGTCGGCGGCCATGCGCTGGACCACCAGCTCGCGCAGCTCGCGCTTGAGGATCTTGCCCACCGGGCTGACGGGAAAGGACGGGAACAGCTCCAGCCGCTCCGGCAGCTTGAAGCTGGCGATGCCCTGCGCTTTCAGGTGCGCGATCAGCTGCGCGAAGGTGAGCTCGGCGCCGGGCTGCGTCACCACGCAGGCGCAGCCCTTCTCGCCGAACACCGGATCGGGCATGGCCACCAGGCTCACCTGCCGCACCTGCGGCAGGCGGAAGATCAGGTTCTCCACTTCGTCGCAGCTGATCTTCTCGCCGCCGCGGTTGATCAGGTCCTTGCGGCGGCCCTCGGTGTAGACGTGGCGGCCGCGCTTGCGCACGATGTCGCCCATGCGGTAGAAGCCCTCGGGCGTGAAGGCCTGCGCGTTGATCTCCGGCGCGTCGTAGTAGCCGCGGATCGTGTACGGCCCGCGCGTCACGAGCTCGCCCGCCTCGCCATCGGGCAGCTCGCGGCCGGCGTCGTCCAGCACGCGCAGTTCATCCAGATCGCTCACCGGCGCACCGGAGCTTTCCAGCAGCAGCGGCTCGGGGTCGTCCAGCCGCACCATGTTGATCAGGCCTTCCGCCGTGCCGTAGATCTCCTGCGGGAGGCAACCCAGCTCCTGCCGCACGCGCTGGCGCAGCTCCGGCGCCAGCCGGGCGCCGCCGTTCTGGATCACCTTCAGGGAAGAGAGGTCGAAGCGACGCCCCACCTCCTCGGCCAGCCAGCGCGTGACCAGCGGGACGGCAGCGGCCACCACCGTCACGCGCTCGCGCGCGATGGTCTCGAACACGTCCTGCACCTGCGCGCCGTTCATCACCACCAGCGTGCCGCCGCGGTAGAAGGTGCCCAGCATCCCGGGCGAGGCGAGGTTGTAGTTGTGGCCGAGCGGCAGGATCGCCAGGAACACCGTGCCGGCATCGAAGCCCCCGGCCTCGGAGCACAGCCGCGCGTTGAGCACGTAGTCGTCGTGCGTGCGCGGAATCAGCTTCGACAGCGAGGTCGTGCCGCCGGACAGCAGCATGGTCGAGACTTCATCGGCCCCTGGCTGGCGGGCCGCCAGCGCCGCGCGGTCCGGCGCGGTCGCCAGTGTCCCCCAGGCCAGCTGACCCGCAAGCGGCTCGCCGGCAACGATCACGTGCCGCAGCGCCGGCGCCGCCGGCGCGAGCTCCTGCGCCATGGCGCGGAAGTCGAAGCTGCCCAGGCGCTCCGGCAGGAACCAGGCGCGCGCCTGCGAGGCGGCGAGGAAGTGGCGGACCTCGCTGTGCCGGTGCGCGGGCAAGGCCATCACCGGAATCACGCCGATGGCATTGAGGGCGAGGTAGGCAACCACGAAGTCCACGCCGTTGGGTAGTTGCAACAGCACGCGGTCGCCGGGCACGAGCTCCAGGTGCAGCAGGCCCGCGGCGCAGGCCTGCACGCGCGCCACCAGCTCGCCATAGCTCACGCGCACCGGCCCGTGCACGACGGCGGTCTTCTGCGGATGGCGGGCGGCCGTGCGCGCCACCATGCCGGTGACCGTCACGCCTTCCCAGAGGCCGGCGGCGCGATAGCGCCGCGCGGCGTCCTCCGGCCATGGGACGCAGCCTGGCAGCATGCTTGTCTCCTCTCGTCGTGTCGCGGCAGCCGGCGCGGCTGCCGCGCCCCCGCGCCAGGACG
>NZ_DASSVG010000592.1:0-3683 GCF_035706265.1 Ramlibacter sp.
CACCCACCTGCAGGACGCGGTGCCGATGTCGCTCGGCCAGGAATTCCACGGCTGGGGCACCACGCTGGGCGAGGAGGTCCAGCGCATCTCCGAGGTGCGGCAGTTCCTGCACGAGATCAACCTGGGTGCCACGGCCATCGGCACCATGGTCACCGCGGCCCCGGGCTACCCGGAACTGGCCACGCGCCACCTGTCCGAACTCACGGGCCTCAAGTTCATCCTGGCCGGCGACCTGGTCGAGGCCACGTCGGACACCGGCGCCTACGTGCTGCTGTCCGGAGTGCTCAAGCGCACTTCGGCCAAGCTCACGAAGATCTGCAACGACTTGCGCCTGCTGGCTTCGGGCCCGCGCTGCGGCTTCAACGAGATCAACCTGCCGCAGATGCAACCGGGTTCGTCGATCATGCCCGGCAAGGTCAACCCCGTCATCCCCGAGGTGGTCAACCAGGTCGGCTTCCTCGTGATCGGCCTGGACCTGACGGTCACGCTGGCGGCCTCGGCCGGCCAGCTGCAGCTCAACGTGATGGAGCCGGTGATCACCTTCGCGCTCTTCACCTCCATCACCACGATGGAGAACGCCGTCAACAGCCTGCGCGTGCACTGCGTCGAGGGCATCACCGCCAACGCCGAACGCACGCGCGAGATGGTGCTGAATTCGCTGGGCATCGTCACCGTGCTGAAGCCGCGGCTCGGCTACAAGCTCTGCGCCGAGATCGCCCGCGAAGGCTTCGAGACCGGCAAGTCGCTGCACCAGATCGTCGTGACCGAGCGCGCGCTGCTCACGCAGGCGGAGTGGGACACGACCTTCTCCTTCGACAACCTGGTCAGCCCGGAATTCGTCAAGTGAGGATGGGAGCTGCACCATGACACTCACCATCCTGCTGCAATTCGCGGTGGTGCTCGCGGCCATCTGGTTCGGCGCGCGCTCCGCCGGCGTCGGCCTCGGCCTGTGGGGCGCGGTCGGCCTGCTCGTGCTGGTCGTGGGCTTCGGCGTCAACCCGACGTCGCCGCCGGTCGACGTGATGCTGATCATCCTGGCGGTGATCATGGCCGCCTCGGTGATGGACGCCGCCGGCGGCATCGACTTCCTGGTGCGCATCGCGGAGCGCATCATCCGCGCCAATCCGAAGTACGTGACCATCGTCGCGCCGCTGACGACCTGGACTTTCACCTTCCTGGCCGGCACCGGGCACATCGTCTATCCGCTGCTGCCGGTGATCTACGAGACCGCGCACCAGAACGGCATCCGGCCCGAGCGCCCGATGGCGGTGGCCACCATCGCCTCGCAGCAGGCCATCACGGCCAGCCCGGTGGCCGCGGCCACGGCCGCCATGATCGGCCTGTTCGCGGAGAAGGGCATGGGCGACTTCGGTCTGGCGCAGATCCTGATGATCTGCGTGCCCTCCACGCTGGCCGGCGTGGTGGTCGCCGCCGTCGTCTCGATGTTCATGGGCAAGGACCTGAAGGACGACGCGGTCTACCAGCAGCGCCTGAAGGACGGCCTGATCCCGCCGCCGCAGGCGCCGGAAGCGCGGGCGCCACTGAAGCCCGCCGCGAAGTGCTCCGCCTTCATCTTCCTGGCCGGCGTGGCGCTGGTGGTGCTGTTCGGCTTCTTCCCCGCGTTGCGCACGCTGCCCGGTGCCAAGTCGGCGCTGGCCATGCCGATCGTGATCGAGATCGTGATGATGGCGGTGGCCGCCGTGATGCTGCTGGTCACCCGCGTGGCCGTGGACGACGTGCCCAAGACGCCCACGCTGCGCGCCGGCGTGGTGGCGGTGATCGGCATCTTCGGCCTGGCCTGGCTGGGCGACAGCTTCATTGCCGCCAACAAGGAAGTGATCGTGCCCGCCATCGGCGACTGGTCCAGGGTCGCGCCGTGGACCTTCGCGCTCGGCCTGTTCTTCGCCTCGGTGCTGCTGTACAGCCAGGCGGCGACCACCCGTGCGCTGATGCCGCTGGGCGTGGCGCTGGGCATTCCGCCGCAGTTCCTGATCGGCATGTTCCCGGCGGTCAACGGCTACTTCTTCATCCCGACCTACGGTTCGCTGATCGCTGCGATCAACTTCGATCTTTCCGGCACGACGCGCATCGGCAAGTACGTGCTGAACCACTCGTTCATGATTCCCGGCGTCGTCGCCACCGGCGTGGCGGTGGTCGCGGGCCTCGCCATCGCGCGCGTGGTCTGCTGAAGAGGGGAATCGAAAGCGGCCCGGCGGGTTGACTCACGCCGGGTCGTGGCGCGTCGTCAGCGTGAGCACGCGCCCCACCCGGGCGAACCAGTCTCGCAACAGCTCCATCTGCTCGCGCTCGTGCCGCGTGAGCTCGCCGCCCCCGAGCCGCTCGCCGTGGTAGCCGTTGGCCACCACGGTGTCCACCGCCGCCAGGCGTTGGGCCAGCGCGCTCGCCGTGCCGGCCTGCAGGGCCATGCTGATGTCGTTCACGAACAGGATGGCGCGCGGGGGCAGCTCCTGCCAGGCGGCCTCGATGCGCTGCAGGTTGTCCGCGGCTTTCGCTGCGGCTTCGGCCTCGGAAGCGGACGTGAGGCGCGGCGCCTGCAGCAGCGGCCGCAGGCGCACCACGTCCGACGAAGGATCCGCTTCCAGCGTGCCGCCCACGCCGCGCACGCCCCGCGCCTGCGCGACCTCCGGCGGGATCGTCGGTGCGAGGTCGAGGATCGCGATGCGCGCGCCGAGCCCGCGGGCGCAGAAGTCCTGCAGGATGCGGCGCGCCAGCGTGGTCTTGCCGGTGTTGACGTCGCCGGCGATCAGCAGCTTGCGGCCGAGACAGTCGCCCGGGTCGATCGCCGTGTTCATGCTGGCACCGGCTTGCCGGCCTCGCGCCGGAAGGTCTCGGGCAGCAGCAACAGCACCAGCACGCCGGCCGCGTAGATCGCGCAGGTCACCGCCAGGCCGGACTGCAGGCCGTAGCTCTTGCCGATCACGCCCATGGTGTAGGGCGCCGCGATCGAGCCGATGCGGCCCATGTTCCAGCAGAAGCCGCCCGCATAGGCGCGGATGCGCGGCGGGAACAGCTCGGCGTAGTAGGCGCCCAGGATGCCGCCGGCGCCGCACAGGCCGAAGCCCACCACGGCGCCCCACCAGAACAGGAAGGCCGGGTCGCGCACGACGATGTAGACGCCGATCGAGACGGCGCAGGTCGCGAAGGCGGCCATCATCGAGCGGCGCCGGCCGGCCACGTCGGCCAGCCAGCCGAAGAACTGGAAGCCGATGAACATGCCCAGGTACTGCACGAACTGGAACGTGAGCATCGTCGACACGTCCACGCCCCGCTCGCGGGTGAGGAAGGTCGGGATCCAGAACGCCGCACCCCAGAAGCCGGCGAGGTTCACCACGCTGACCAGCGTGGCCGCGAGCGTGATCGGCGCCACGCCGCGCGCGAAGATCGCGCCGACGCCCACGCGGGCATCGCCCTGTGCGCCGGCGGCGGTCGCCTTCGCACCGGCCGCGGAAGGAGCCGGCCGCGGATCCGCCGGGATCAGGGACCAGGCCAGCACCGCCGCCGGGATCGACACCGCGCCGCCCACGAACAGCCATTGCCAGTGGGTGCCGAGCACCAGGCGTCCGACCGCTGCCGCGACGGCCGCCCCGATCGCGAAGCTGCTGAAGACGAACGAGGCCGCGCGGCCGCGATGCTGCGCCGGCCAGTGCTGCGCGATCAGCGCC
>NZ_DASSVG010000593.1:0-2596 GCF_035706265.1 Ramlibacter sp.
CCGGCAGGGCCACCGCCGCGAGGATACCGATGATCGCGACCACGATCATCAGTTCGATCAGGGTGAAGCCCTGCTGCATCTGACGCTTCATTTGAATACCTCCGTTTGGAATTGAGAGACGCGTCAGACTCTCAGCAATCCATGTGCCCGGGCTGGAATGTGAAGTTTTCGGCAGGTGCGGCAGACTTGGATCGGCACAAGCGACGAGACGCGTCACTTTCGATGACAAGAATTGTCAACCGTTAGCGAATGCGCACCGAGCGCGTCTGCTCCCGGTCTGTCCCATCCACAGCCCTTCGACACTCGCGCCGCTCACAACTCAAACTCCTGCCCCGCCCGCAACCACCGGATGTCATGCGCCACCTCCGGCCCGAACGGCCGGGTCTGGTCGAACTTGCGGATCTCGTTCATGATCAGCTCGGTTTCGGCCGGCTTGGTGTGCGTGATGAAGATGGGGAAGCGCTTGTGCTTGGCGATGCAGTCCAGCTCCTCGGCCAGGGCGCAGGGTGACAGGTGCAGGCTGCGACGCGCCAGGTCCTGCTCGCGGTCGCTGAAGGCCGTCTCGATCACCAGGGCCGCCACCTCCAGCTGGTTCAGGCGGTTCCAGAAGGCGGGGTTGCGCTCCGTGTCACCGGTGAAAACCCAGCTGCCCTTGCTGTCTGCGGTGGCCAGCGCGAAGCCGCAGGCCGGCACGGTGTGCACGGCGGGCAGCACCTCGATGGCCTTGCCCCCGAGCTTGAGGGTCTGGCCGACCTGGATTTCGTGGAAGCGGATGAAGGGCGCTTGCGATGAAGGGATGCGGCTGAAGTCCGGCCAGATCACGTTGTTGAAGACGTGGGCCTTGAGGGCGGCGATGGTGCCGGGCAGCGCCCAGACGTTGATCGGCTCCCGCAGCCGCGAGGCCACCGAGTCCACCATCAGCGGCAGTGCGGCGATGTGATCGAGGTGGGAGTGCGAGACCAGCACGTGGCGGATGCCCAGCATCTCCTCGAGCGTCAGGTCGCCCACGCCCGTGCCTGCATCGACCAGCACATCGCTGTCGACGAGGAAGGAGGTGGTACGGCTGTCCTTCGCGATGGCGCCTGAACAGCCCAGGACCCGCACCCGCATTCAGCGCCCCCGGATTATTTGGTCTCGAAAGTGGTCGCGCCGTCCCACGACGGGTCGAAGGGCAGCTGCCTCATGGAGGCTACACGCCCGGAATACAGATGGTAAAGGTATTTTTTGGCGTGGTTTCGGCGCAGATTGTGCAGCTGGAGCTCGCACCGGTCCCATTCCTGCGCCCGGTAGGCGAGCAGGAAATCGTCCCACATTTCGAGCTCCTGCACGATCGCCGGTTCCAGGTTGGCGGCCCGGCCGACGGGCGTGAAGATGCCCACCGCCTGCTCCTTGCCCTTCACCCGCACGCGGTCCAGCTCCTGCCAGGCGAACTCACCAGCCTGGGCGCGCACGGTCTCGCTCGCCACGATGGAGACTCCGTACACCTTCGACAGGCCCTCCAGTCGCGACCCGAGGTTGACCGCGTCGCCGATCACCGTGTAGCTGCGCCGCAGGTCGGAGCCCATGTCGCCCACGCACATGGTGCCGGTGTTGATGCCGATGCCGACGCCGACCTCGGGCATGCCCTTCGCGCGGTGGGCCGCGTTGATCTGCACGAGGGCCTGCTCCATCTGCAGCGCCGATTCCACGGCCAGTTCGGCGTGCCGGGGCGTGTCCACCGGCGCGCCCCAGAAGGCCATGACGCAGTCGCCCATGTACTTGTCGATGGTGCCGCGGTGGGCGCGGATGATGTCGGTGAGGCGGCTGAACACGTCGTTGACGAGCGCCTGCAGCTGCGTCGGCTCCATCCCCTCGGCGATCCGCGTGAAGCCCCGCATGTCGCAGAACATGACGGTCAGCTCCTTGCTGGTGGCCTTCATGCTGTAGCTGCGCGGGTGCTTCACCATCTCGTCCACCAGCTCCGGCGGGACGTAGGTGCCGAACAGGTCGGCAATCTGGCGCTTGCTGCGGCTCTCGACGAAGTAGCCGTAGCTCATGTTCAGGGCGAAGGCCGTGCCGGCCATGGCCAGCGCCGAGGCGAGCGGCAGCACCAGGCCGTGCACGGCGAACAGCCAGTAGTTGAAACCCAGTACCGCTCCCACGAGGGCGAAGCTCGCCGCCATCGCGACCGGCGCCGAGAGCATGGAGAGCATCAGCGCCAGCAGCAGCCCCGCCACCAGCAGCACCACGATTTCGTAGCCGGCGGCGTAATCGGGCTTCACGTGCAGCCGGTTGTCCAGGAGGCCGGTGATCACGTTGGCGTGCGTCTCGACGCCGGGATAGATCTCGCCCACGGGCGTCACCCGCAGGTCCAGCAGGCCCGGGGCGGTGGCCCCCACCAGCACGATCTTGTCCTTCAGGTCGCCGGCCGGCAGCCGGTGCAGCAGCACGTCCGAGGCGGAAACATAGCGGAACGAGCCGCCGCCCGGCCCCCCGTGGCCGCGAAAGGGCACCAGCATGCCGGCCTGCTGGTCCACCGGGATCTCGCGCACGGTGCGCGCGCCCTGCTTCAGCCGCAGGCTGGCGAGGTGAGGATAGTCCTTGCCGGCCAGGCGCT
>NZ_DASSVG010000594.1:0-4135 GCF_035706265.1 Ramlibacter sp.
CACCTTCTTGCCCACCTCCTTGGCGGCGGCGTAGAAGCGGCCGCTCATGAGCTGGGCGAAGTGGCGGTTCAGCGCGCCCACCGGCGGGCTGATCGACATGTCGTTGTCGTTCAGGATCACCAGCAGGTCGGTATCGGCCACTCCGGCGTTGTTCAGCGCCTCGAAGGCCATGCCCGCGCTCATCGCGCCGTCGCCGATCACGGCGATGCAGCGGCGCTGCTCACCCTTCAGGCGGGCGGCGATCGCCATGCCCAGGGCGGCGGAGATGCTGGTGGACGAATGCGCGGTGCCGAAGGTGTCGTACTCGCTCTCGGCGCGCTGCGGGAAGCCCGCCAGCCCGCCCAGCTGCCGCAGGGTGGGCATGCGCTCGCGCCGGCCGGTGAGGATCTTGTGCGGATAGGTCTGGTGGCCCACGTCCCACACGATGCGATCGTGCGGCGTGTCGAATACGTAGTGCAGCGCGATCGTGAGTTCCACCGTGCCCAGGTTGGAGCTCAGGTGGCCGCCGGTGCGGGCGACCGATTCGAGCACGTAGTTGCGCAGCTCGCCGGCCAGCAGCGGCAGTTGCGGGCGCGGCAGCCGGCGCAGGTCGGCCGGGTCGTTGATGGATTGCAGCAGCGCTGTCATGGCTCGTTGTCAGTTGTCGCGGTTTACCACCATTTCAGCCAGCGCGAGCAGTGCTCGTGTGTCGGGCAGGCCGGTGGTCTGCAGGGCGGCGCGGGCCTGCTCCAGCAGTTCGTTCGCATGGCTGCGGGCGCGATCGAGCCCCAGCAGCGAAACGTAGGTGGGCTTGGCCTGGGCGGCATCCTTGCCCGCGGTCTTGCCCAGGGTGGCGGAATCGGCAGTCACGTCCAGGATGTCGTCGACCACCTGGAAGGCCAGGCCGACGGCCGCGCCGTACTCGCCCAGGCCCGCGAGCGCCTTCGCATCGGGCTCGCCGCAGGCCGCACCCATCAGGACGCTGGCCTGCAGCAGCGCGCCGGTCTTGAGCCGGTGCATCTGGCGCAGTTCGGCCTCGGTGAGCGACTTGCCCACGGCGGCGAGGTCGATCGCCTGGCCGCCCGCCATGCCGGCGTGGCCGGCGGCGCGCGCCAGCAGCCGGCACAGCCGGGCCTGCGTGCGATCGGGGATGCCGGCATCGTCGGGCGCCAGCAGTTCGAACGCCAGCGCCTGCAGCGCGTCGCCGGCCAGCAGGGCGGTGGCTTCGCCGAACTGCACGTGCACAGTGGGCTTGCCGCGCCGCAGGACGTCGTCGTCCATGCAGGGCATGTCGTCGTGCACCAGCGAGTAGGCGTGGATCAGTTCCACGCTGCAGCCCGCGCGCAGGGCTGCACCCTGGTGGCCGCCCACCGCCTCGCAGGCGGCCAGCACCAGCAGCGGCCGCAGCCGCTTGCCGCCATCGAGCACGGCGTAGCGCATGGCCTCGCCCAGGCCGGCCGGCGCCAATGCCGGCACCCAGGCCGAGAGGGCATCTTCGGTACGTTGCAGTCGTTCGGCCGACCAGTCCTTCAAGTCAAACAAAAGCCTCCCCCAGGCTTGTCCGCTTCGCGGCCTTCTCCTCCCCCCTCCGCAAGCGGAGGGGGCCCGCGCCTTCGGGCGGCCGTGCGGCGCTCGTCACTCGCTCGCCCACGGCTTCAGGACACCGGCGTCCAGCACCTTGATCTGCTCCTCCACCGCCTGCAGCTTCTCGCGGCAGAACTTCAGGAGCTCGGCCCCGCGCTCGTAGCCGGCCAGCAGCTGCTCCAGGGGCAGCTGCCCGGACTCGATGCGGCCGGTGAGCTGCTCGAGTTCTTCCATGGCCGCTTCATAGCTGGCAGGGGGTTCGAAAGGCGGCTTGGACATGAATGCTGGCGAGGAAAACCCTGGATTTTAGGCTGCGCAGCCCCAAGTCTCCCCGAAGGGTAGAATCGCCCCTCCTTTCTGTCGCGCTCCTACGCGCGGCCCTGCCCCTTCATAGGGGGAGTCTCTAGGTCAGGTGAAATGTCTGATTTAAGTCTTCAGTTACAGCAGGCCGCAAGCCAACTCCCTGTCAGCAGTTATTTCGATGAGGCGCTCTTCCGGCGCGAATTGGAGTTGATCTGGCAGCGCGGGCCCCGGTATCTGGGGCACGAACTCGCGGTGCCCGAAATGGGCGACTACCACACGCTCCCGCACGAAAGCGAGGGGCGCGCATTGCTGCGCACGCCGCGCGGCATCGAAGTGATCTCCAACGTCTGCCGGCATCGGCAGGCGGTGATGCTGCGCGGGCGCGGCTCGGTGCACGGCAAGCCTTCCTCGGGAGGGAACATCGTGTGCCCGCTACACCGCTGGACCTACAGCGCCGGCCAGCATTGCCAGGCCGGCACGCTGATGGGTGCGCCGCACTTCGCCACCGATCCCTGCCTCAACCTGAAGAACTACGGGGTGCAGGTGTGGAACGGGCTGGTGTTCGAGAACAACGGCTTCGACGTCAACCGCGCGCTGGCGAAGCTCGGTCCCCAGCAGGACCTGGATTTCTCCGGCTACGTGTACGACCGCACCGAGCTGCACGAGGTGGACTACAACTGGAAGACCTTCATCGAGGTCTACCTGGAGGACTACCACGTCGGCCCGTTCCATCCCGGCCTGGGCAATTTCGTCACCTGCGACGACCTGCGCTGGGAATTCGGCCGCGAATACTCGGTGCAGACCGTCGGCCTGGCCGGCAAGCTGGGCAAGCCCGGCTCGGACGTCTACCGCAAGTGGCATGACGAGGTGCTGCGCTACCAGGACGGCAGGCTGCCCAAGCACGGCGCCGTCTGGCTCACGCTCTACCCGAACGTGATGGTGGAGTGGTACCCGAACGTGCTGGTGGTCTCGACGCTGTTCCCCAAGGGCCCGCAGAAGACGCTCAACATGGTGGAGTTCTTCTATCCCGAGGAGATCCAGGCCTTCGAGCGCGAGTTCGTCGAAGCCCAGCAGGCCGCCTACATGGAGACCTGCGTCGAGGACGACGAGATCGCCCTGCGCATGGACGCCGGCCGCAAGGCGCTGCTGGAACGCGGCGACAACGAGGTCGGCCCCTACCAGAGCCCGATGGAAGACGGCATGCAGCACTTCCACGAGTGGTACCGCGAGGCCATGGGGCTGCATGCGCCCCGCACCTGAGCGGCATTCCTAGGGCCTGCGCGTGCAGGCCCTGTGGATGCTCGGCGCGTCGCTGTTCTTCGCGACGATGGCCGTGTGCGTCAAGTTCGCCTCGGCCTCCTTCAACGCTTCGGAGCTGGTGTTCTGGCGCGGCCTGATCGGCATGGCCGTGATGGCCGCCTGGGCGCGCTCGCAGCGCACTTCGCTGGCCACCCGCTACCCCGGCATGCACGCCTGGCGCAGCCTGGTGGGCGTGCTGTCGCTCGGGGCCTGGTTCTACGCCATCGCCGGCCTGCCGCTCGCCACGGCGATGACGCTCAACTACATGAGCAGCGTCTGGATCGCGACCTTCCTGGTCGGCGCCGCCCTGCTGGCCTGGAATCCGCGCTCGGGCGCGCCGCTGCCCGGGCGGCAGGGCGGCCTGGCGCTCACCGTCCTGGCCGGCTTCGCCGGGGTGGTGCTGATGCTGCGCCCGAGCATGGCGCAGCACCAGGTCTTCGCCGGGCTGGTCGGGCTGCTGTCGGGGCTGCTGTCGGCGTTCGCGTACCTGCAGGTGATGGCGCTCGGCAAGATCGGCGAGCCGGAAGTGCGCACGGTCTTCTACTTCGCGCTCGGCTCCGCGCTGGCCGGCGGGCTCGGCATGGTCGTCGGCGGCGCTTCACCCTGGGACTGGGGCGGCGCCCTGTGGCTGCTGCCGATCGGCCTGTTCGCCTCGCTGGGGCAGTGGTGCATGACCCGGGCCTACAGCCACGGCGCCACCCTGGTGGTGGCCAACCTGCAGTACTCGGGCATCGTGTTCGGCGCGCTGTACAGCCTGCTGCTGTTCGGCGACCGCATTCCGCTCGCGGGCTGGGCCGGCATGGGGCTGATCCTCGCCAGCGGCATCGCCGCCACCGTCCTGCGGGCGCCGGCCGCGCCGGATGCGCCGGGGGAGGAGCACTGAGGAGGTTGGGCGTTGAGCGTTGAGCGTTGAGCGTTGAGCGTTGAGCGTTGAGCGTTGAGCGTTGAGCGTTGAGCGTTGAGCGTTGAG
>NZ_DASSVG010000595.1:0-3000 GCF_035706265.1 Ramlibacter sp.
GCTGGAGCCGCTGCTCGCCAGGCTGGTGGACGACGCCCTCAGCAGCCCGCGCGGGGTGGATACCTCCGAGATTTGACCGTGGCCTCGAGGGGCCGCCAATTCAACAGCCTTTAACGCAAAAGCCGCAAAAGTCTCGCAAAAGCCGCAAAAGAACATCCTCTCAAGGAATTGTCCTTTTTGCGGTTTTTGCGCAGCTTTTGCGGCTTCTGCGTTAAAGGCTGTTGCAGTAGCGGCCCGTCACGGGCCCCGGCCTCAAACCGCCGATTCGTCGATCTCGCCGGTGCGGATGCGCACCACGCGCTCCACGCTGGTGATGAAGATCTTGCCGTCGCCGATCTTGCCGGTGCGCGCGGCGTTGATGATGGCGTCGACGCAGCGCTCGACCTCGTCGTCCTTCACCACCACCTCGATCTTCACCTTGGGCAGGAAGTCCACCACGTATTCGGCGCCGCGATAGAGCTCGGTGTGGCCCTTCTGGCGGCCGAAACCCTTGACCTCGGTCACGGTCAGGCCGGTGACGCCGCACTCCGCCAGGCCTTCTCGCACTTCCTCCAGCTTGAACGGCTTGACGATGGCGGTGATCTGTTTCATGGACTCTCCAAAGGGGTGGTGCTAGGCACGGAATTTTCCGGTAATAGGATAGCGCCAATCCTTGCCGAAGCCGCGGTGCGAGACGCGGATGCCCACCGGCGCCTGGCGGCGCTTGTACTCGTTGATGCGCACCAGGCGTGCCACACGCTCCACGATCGCGCGGTCGAAGCCGGCGGCCGCGATCTCCTCGATGCTCTGGTCGTTCTCCATGTAGCGCGCGAGGATCCCGTCCAGGATTTCGTAGGGCGGCAGGCTGTCCTGGTCCACCTGGTCGGGCCGCAGTTCGGCGCTGGGCGGGCGCGTGATGATCCGCTCGGGGATCGGATTGGCGCCGGTCTGGTACGGGTCGTTGGCGTTGCGCCAGCGCGCGAGCCGGAACACCACGGTCTTGAACACGTCCTTGATCACCGCGAAGCCGCCGGCCATGTCGCCATAGAGCGTGCAGTAGCCGGTGGCCATCTCGCTCTTGTTGCCGGTGGTCAGCACGATGCTGCCGAACTTGTTGGACAGCGCCATCAGCAGCACGCCGCGGATGCGGGCCTGGATGTTCTCCTCGGTCGTGTCCTCCTTCAGGCCGGCGAACTCCTTCGACAGCGCCTGCAGGAAGGACTCGAACATCGGCTTGATCGAGATCTCGTCGTAGCGCACGCCCAGGCGCTGGCACATCTCCGCCGCGTCCAGCCAGGAGATCTCCGCCGTGTAGGGCGAAGGCATCATCACCGAGCGCACCTTGTCCTTGCCGAGCGCGTCCACCGCGATCGCGAGCACCAGCGCGGAATCGATGCCGCCGGAGAGCCCCAGCAGCACGCCGGGAAAGCCGTTCTTGCCGATGTAGTCGCGCACGCCCATCACCAGCGCGTGCCACAGCTCCTCGTCGTCGCCGATGTCGGGCGCCATCGGGCCCGAGAGCAGGTAGGAGCTGGCCCCCGGCGTGGCCGTCACGAAGAACAGGTCCTCCACGAAGGCCGGCGCGCGCGCGGCCAGCGAGCCGTCGGCATTCACCGCGAAGGAGCCGCCGTCGAACACCACCTCGTCCTGGCCGCCCACCGAGTGCGCGTAGACCAGCGGCAGGTCGACGTTCTGCGCCCGTTCGGCCATGCGCGCGATGCGTTCGCCGCTCTTGCCCACGTGGAAGGGCGAGGCGTTGGGCACCACCAGCAGCTGCGCGCCGGACGCGCGGGCGAGCTGGGCCGGCTCCTCGAACCAGGCGTCCTCGCAGATCAGCAGGCCGACATTGACACCCTCGACCTGGAACACGCAGGTGCCCTGCCCGCGCGTGAAGTAGCGGTACTCGTCGAAGACCTGGTAGTTCGGCAGTTCGCGCTTGTTGTAGGTCTCGATCGTCCTGCCTTCGGACAGGACGCTGGCCGAGTTCCAGCGCATGTGCACCTGCACCGACTTGCTGCGGATGTCGCCGCCGCGCGGATGGCCCACCACCACGTGCAGGCCCTTCAACCCTGCCAGCTCGCGGGCCACGGTTTTCACGGCATCATCGCAGGCGGCGATGAAGGCGGGGCGCAGCAGCAGGTCTTCGGCCGGGTAACCGCAGATCGAGAGCTCCGGCGTGAGCACCAGCCGCGCCCCGCGCTCGTAGGCCGTGCGCGCCGCGGCGATGATCTTTTGCGCGTTGCCCGCCATGTCGCCGACAGTGACGTTGAGCTGGGCAGTACAGATGGTGAGTGTCATTTCGGCCGTGCCAGACTTCTCGAACGATTATGTCATCCGGGTGTCGCGCGAGGCTTCGGAGATCGAGGCCGGCGCGTGGAACGCGCTGCTCGCGCTGGCGGGCGGCTCGCCCTTCATGCGGCACGAATACCTCGCGGCCCTGCAGGAGAGCGGCAGCGCCACGCGCGCGACCGGCTGGTCGCCGCAGTTCGTCACGCTGTGGCGCGAGGGTGAGCTGCACGCGGCCTGCCCGCTCTACCTGAAGAGCCACTCGTACGGCGAGTACGTGTTCGACTGGGCCTGGGCCAACGCCTACGAGCAGCACGGCCTGCGCTACTACCCCAAGGGTCTCACGGCCGTGCCGTTCACGCCCGTGCCGGGGCCGCGGCTGCTGGCACGCGACGCGGCTGCGCGCGCGGCGCTGGTGCGCGCCGTGCTGCAGGTCTGCCGCAAGAGCAAGCTGTCTTCGTGGCACCTGCTGTTCGCGAGTGATGAGGACGTCGCGGCCTGCGCGGACGCGGGGCTGATGCTGCGCCACACGGTGCAGTTCCACTGGATGAATAGAGCCCCCACGCGCGGCACTGACCTGTCCGCGCTGCCCCCCGAGGGGGCTGCTTCCGCCTTGGGGCGGCCCGGCGGCGGAAGCGCAGCGTACGCCGACTTCGACGCCTTCCTCGCCAGCCTCACCCAGGAGAAGCGCAAGAAGATCCGGCAGGAGCGGCGCAAGGTGGCGGAAGCGGGCGT
>NZ_DASSVG010000596.1:0-2686 GCF_035706265.1 Ramlibacter sp.
GAGCTCACGCGCACCCGCCCCGACGGATTCATGAAGGCCCTCGTCCTCACGTCATGAGCACATCGCAGAAGAACAAAGGTTCCCTTCCCCGCCTCGGTTTCCTCGGTCTCGGCTGGATCGGGCAGCATCGCCTGCAGGCGCTGCTGGCGGAGCAGGCCTGCCAGGTGGTGGCCGTGGCGGATCCCTCCGAAGCCGCGCGCGAACAGGTCCGCGCGCTGGCGCCCGACGCGGCGCTCGCCGGCAGCCTCGACGAGCTGCTGCAGCATCCGCTCGAGGGCGTGGTGATCGCCACACCGAGCGCGCTGCATGCGCAGCAGGCGCTGCAAGTGCTCGAAAGCGGCCTGGCCGTGTTCTGCCAGAAGCCGCTGGCGCGCACCGAAGCCGAGAACGCCGCGATCGTCGCGGCGGCGCGCCGGGCCGACCGGCTGCTGGGCGTGGACCTGTCCTACCGCCACACCGAGGCCATGCGCCGCATCCGCAATGCCGTGGTGGAAGGCGAGCTGGGTTCCGTCCATGCCGTCGACCTCGTGTTCCACAACGCCTATGGCCCGGACAAGGGCTGGGCCCACGACATGGCCCTGGCCGGCGGCGGCTGCGCGATCGACCTCGGCATCCACTTGGTGGACCTGGCGCTCTGGACGCTCGGCTTTCCCACGGTGGAGCGCGTGACGAGCCGCCTCTATGCCCGCGGCCAGCCGCTCGCACCCGGCAGCGGCACCGTGGAGGATTACGCGGTGGCCGAACTCCACCTCGCCACTGGCGCGGTCGTGCGCATCGCCTGTTCCTGGAACGTCTCGACGGGCCGCGATGCCGTGATCGAGGCGCACTTCCACGGCAGCCGCGGCGGCGCCGCGATGACCAACGTGAACGGCTCCTTCTTCGACTTCGCCGCGGCGCGCTTCGAAGGCACGCGCCGCATCCCGCTGGCCGAGCCGCCGGACGCCTGGGGCGGCCGCGCGATCGTCGACTGGGCGCGGCGGCTCGCGGCCGGCGCGCGCTACGAGAACACCATCGAGAGCATCGTGCAGGTCGCCTCGGTGCTGGACCGGATCTATGGCCGCTGAGCGTCCGCTGCGGGTGCTGATGACGGCCGACACCGTCGGCGGCGTCTGGACCTATGCCGTCGAACTGGCCCGCGCGCTGGCCGCGCGCGGCATCGAGGTGGCGGTTGCGACCATGGGGGCGCTGCCCTCGGCGCACCAGCGGCAGGAGCTGGCGGGCGTGGCCGGCGTGCAGCTGTTCGCGTCGGCCTGCAAGCTCGAATGGATGCAGGACTGCTGGCCGGACGTGGATGCGGCCGGCCAGTGGCTGCTCGCGCTGGAGCGCGAGTTCGCGCCCGACCTCGTGCACCTGAACCAGTTCGATTTCGGGGCCTTGCCCTTCCGCGCGCCGACGCTGCTGGTGGCGCACTCCTGCGTGCTCTCGTGGTGGCGGGCGGTGCACGGCACGGCGGCGCCGGCCGAGTGGTGCACCTACCGCACCCGGGTCACGCAGGGCCTCGCCGGCGCGGCGCTGGTCGCCGCGCCCACGCGCGCCATGCTGGGGACGTTGGCGGAGAACTATGGCGTAGACACGGCCCGTGGCCTCGTGCTGCCGAACGCGGCCGACCCGGCGCTCTTCGCGCCCGCGGCCAAGGCGCACTTCGTGCTGGCGGCCGGGCGCTTCTGGGATGCGGCGAAGAATCTCGCGGCGCTAGAGCAGGTCGCCCCCGCCCTGCCCTGGCCGGTGAAGGTCGCCGGTGCCGCGCAGCACCCTGACGGCGGCACGGTCCACGCGCAGCACGTGCAGTGCCTGGGCGAACTGCCGCGCGCGCAACTGGCGCGCACGTTGTCCGAAGCGGCGGTCTACGCGCTGCCGGCGCGCTACGAACCCTTCGGCCTGTCAGTGCTCGAAGCGGCACTCAGCGGCTGCGCCCTGGTGCTGGGGGACATCGCCAGCCTGCGCGAAACCTGGGGCGAGGCCGCGCTCTACGTGCCGCCCGACGACCCCGCGGCCTTGCAGCGTGCGCTGCTGCGTTTGATGGAGGGGGAACCGGAGCGCGCGCGCCTCGCTGCGGCGGCCCGCTCGCGCGCCAGCCACTTCTCGCCCGTGCGGCAGTGCGAGGCCTACCTGCAGGCCTACGCGCGCCTCGCGCCCCGCTTCGCCACCGCCGCTCCGGAGGAACTCGCGTGCGCGTAGTCGTCTTCTGCCACTCGCTCGTCTCCGACTGGAACCACGGCAACGCGCACTTCCTGCGCGGCGTCTGCACCGAGCTGCTCGCGCGCGGCCACCAGCTCGAGGTGTACGAGCCGGTCGATGCCTGGAGCGTCACCAACCTCGTGGCCGAATACGGCGCGGCGCCGCTGCAGGGCTTTGCCCGCGCCTATCCGCAACTGCAAAGCATCCGCTACCAGCCAGCCGAGCTCGATCTCGACCTGGCGCTGGACCAGGCCGATCTCGTGCTGGTGCACGAGTGGAACGAGCACGCGCTGGTGCGGCGCATCGGCGAGCACCGCAAGGCCAACCCGCAGTACCGGCTGCTGTTCCACGACACGCACCACCGCGCCGTGACCGAGCCCGAGAGCATGGCGGCCTACGACCTGCGCCACTACGACGGCGTGCTGGCCTTCGGCAGCGCGATCCGCGATCTCTACCGCGCCAAGGGCTGGGCCGAGCGGGCGTGGACCTGGCACGAGGCGGCCGACCA
>NZ_DASSVG010000597.1:0-3109 GCF_035706265.1 Ramlibacter sp.
GCGCCTGCAGGCGATGCTGCCCGATCCAGCCGAGACCGAGGAAACCGAGGCGGGGAAGGGAACCTTTGTTCTTCTGCGATGTGCTCATGACGTGAGGACGAGGGCCTTCATGAATCCGTCGGGGCGGGTGCGCGTGAGCTCGAGCGCTTCACCCAGCCGGTCGAGCGGCAGCTGGTGGGTGTAGAGCGGCGTCGGGTCCATGATCCCTTCGGCCAGCCACTGCACGGCGCGCTGCATGCCCTCCACGTAGGCCTGAGGGTCGCGTTCGTGGGCGTTGATGACGTCCAGGCCGCGCCAGTTCCACAGCTGCAGGTTCACCTGCCTCGGCCCGTCCTGGTGGAAGCCGGCAATCACGAGCCGGCCGCGCTCCGCGCTCAGCTCGCCCGCGGCATCCAGCGGCCACTGCAGGCCGGTGCACTCGATCACGCGCTCGCAGAAGCGGCCGTCGGTGAGGCGCTTGACCTTGTCGATGACCTGCCAGTGGTCGTCCAGCAGCAGCGTCTCGTCGGCGCCGGCCTGGCGCGCGAACTCCAGCGAAAAGGGCCGGCGCGACAGCGCGATGACGCGCGCGCCCGCATGCTTGGCGAGTTGCGTGAGCAGCGCGCCGAGAAAGCCGATGCCGACGATCGCCACCGTCTGGCCGGCGCGGATCTCGCTCCGGCGGAAGATGTTGGTGGCGCAGCCGAGCGGCTCGCCCAGCACCGGCTTGCCCGCCAGGGCGGCCGGCAGGCGGATCACCGCCTTCGCGTCGGCGAGGTCGTACTCGGCATGCGCGCGGTAGCTGAGCGCGGCGACGCGGTCGCCGACCTCCAGCCCCATCACGCCTTCACCGAGCGCGGCGATGCGGCCCCAGCCTTCGTGCCCCGGCGCGCCCGCCGGCTGCGGGTATTCGAACCACTCGCGGCCTTCCCACAGCGGCAGCGAGGAAGCGCACACGCCCGAACCCTCCAGCCGCAGCAGCACCTGGCCCGGCCCCGGCTCCGGAATCTCCGCGCTCTGCAGCGCTGCCTGCTGCGGACCCGCGATCACCCCCGCCTGCATGGATCCCGCCGCCATCAGTGCGCCCCCGCCGCCACGCGCGCCGCAACTGCCGCGCGCGTGCCGCGCTTTTCCGTCGCCTGGCGTTCGGCCAGCCATTCGTAGAGGCGCGCAATGCCGGCCTCGGCGGCGACCTTGGCCTTCCAGCCCGTCTCGTGCTGGAACGCGCGGGTGTCGGAGACGTAGTAGCGCTGGTCACCGGTGCGCCAGGCGTCCAGCGCCACCGGCGGCCGCTCGCCGTGCAGCTGCTCGATGCGATCGAGCAGGTCCTGCAGGCTGATGGCGTTGCCGGGCCCGCCGCCCATGTTGAAGGCACGGCCCTTCAGGCGCGGCGCGTGCTGTTCGGCCAGCAGGAAGGCATCCACCAGGTCGTCGACGAAGAGCACGTCGCGCACCTGCATGCCATCGCCGTACAGCGTGATGCGTTCGCCGCGCAGCGCGCGCAGGATGAAGTGGGCGACCCAGCCCTGGTCCTCGGTGCCGAACTGGCGCGGGCCGTAGATGCAGCTCATTCGGAAGACCAGCGTCGTCATGCCGTAGCTGCGCGCATAGTCGATCACGTACTGGTCGGCCGTGCCCTTGGAGCAGCCGTAGGGGCTGTGGAAGTCGAGCGGCCGGTCCTCGCCGATGCCGCGCGCGGCCACGCGGGCCTCCACCGGCAGGTAGCGCTGGCCCTGCACGGAAAGCTGCAAGTCCTCCAGCCCGCCGTAGACCTTGTTGGTCGAGGTCATGAGCACTGCCGGCGGCACCGGCCGCGCGCGCGCGGCCTCCAGCACGTTGAGCGTGCCGATCGCGTTGACGGCGAAATCCTCCTGCGGATTCTCCAGGCTGGTGGTCACCGCCACCTGCGCCGCGAAGTGGAAGACCTGCTGCACGCCGGCAACGGCCTCGGCGACCGCGGTGGCGTCGCGCACGTCGGCCCGCACGAACTCGAGCAGGTCTCCGTGCTGCTGGCGCAGCCACTGCAGGTTCTGCTCCACGCCCGGGCGCGAGAGGTTGTCGAGCACGCGCACGCGGCGGCCCGCGGAGAGCAGCCGGTGCGCGAGATTGGAGCCGATGAAGCCGGCCCCGCCGGTCACGAGAGTGGTGTGGGCGCTCATGGTCTTCTTCATACCGTCAGGCCCCGGGCGCTGAGTTCGGCGCTGGCCTGCGCCACGCGGTCCACCGCGGCCTGGCTCTCGAGCCAGGAGGCGAGTTCGACCAGGCCGTCCTCCAGCCGCACCTGGGGCGTGTAGCCGAGGATGCGGCTGGCCTTGGAGATGTCGGCAAAGCAATGGCGGATGTCGCCCACCCGGTACTTGCCCAGGATCTCCGGCCGGATGTGCTCCTTGCCGACGACCTGGGCGAGCTTGGCCGCGATGTCGCGCACCGTATGCGGCTCGCCGCTGCCGACGTTGAAGACCTCGCCCGCCGCCTCGGGCGTCTCCAGGGCCAGCCGGCAGGCACGCGCGATGTCGTGCACGCTGACGAAGTCGCGCTGCTGCAGCCCGTCTTCGAAGATCGCCGGCGGGTTGCCGTTCAACAGGCGCGAGGCGAAGATGGCCAGCACGCCCGTGTAGGGGTTGGACAGCGCCTGCCGCGGCCCGTAGGCATTGAAGAAGCGCAGGGCGACGGTGGGGATGTTGTAGGCGCGGCCGATCATCAGGCAGAGCCGCTCCTGGTCGTACTTCGAGAGCGCATACACCGAGGCCAGCGAGGGCTGCTTGGTCTCGGGCGTGGGCAGCGGCCGCAGCGCGCTGCCGTCTTCGCCGGGGAACTCCCACTGGCCGGCCTTCAGCTGCTCGAGACTGCGCTCGCCCACCGTGCGCGGCTGGCCCGATGCGCCCTGGTACAGGCCCTCGCCGTACAGGCTCATGCTGGAAGCCACGACCAGCCGTTCCACGGGGTTGGCCAGCAGCGCCTCCAGCAGGACGGCGGTGCCGAGGTTGTTCACGCGCGTGTAGTGCGCCACCTCGTACATGCTCTGCCCGACGCCGACCGCAGCGGCGAAGTGGTAGACGAAGTCGACGCCTTGCAGTGCCCGGGCCACCTTGTCGCGATCGTTCACGTCGCCGACGACCAGTTCCACTTC
>NZ_DASSVG010000598.1:0-4104 GCF_035706265.1 Ramlibacter sp.
CCAGCCGCCGATCACCGGCGCCACCGCGGGCGCGATGCCGAAGTAGATCGTCACCTGGCTCATGACCTTCTGCGCCTGCTCCGGCGGGAACATGTCGCGGATCACGGCGCGCGAGACCACCATGCCGGCGCCGCTGCACAGCCCCTGCACGGCGCGGAAGAACACCAGCTGGGCCACGCTCTGCGAGACCGCGCAGCCCACCGAGGCAAGCGTGAAGACCGCGATGCCCCACAGCACCACCGGCCGGCGGCCGAAGCTGTCGGCCAGCGCGCCGTGGAACAGGTTCATGAAGGCGAAGCCGAACAGGTAGGCGGAGAGCGTCTGCTGCATCTCCACCGGCGTAGCCTGCAGGGCCTGCGCGATGCCGGCGAAAGCCGGCAGGTAGGTGTCGATGGAAAACGGCCCCAGCATGCCGAGCACGGCCAGCAGCAGGGCGAGCGCCCAGCGCGGGGCGGTCCAGATCTCGTGGGCTTGGGGGTTCATGAGGGGAGAGCGGGTTGTACCAGAGCCCGCGCTCCCGCGTGCGTGCCGGCCTTCAGGCCTGCGCCGGCAGCCTGGCCAGCATCTCCCTGGTGATCAGCACGACGCCCTTCTCGCTGCGGTGGAAACGCTGGCCGTCGACGGCGGCGTCTTCCCCGACCACGAAGCCCTCCGGGATCTCGCAGCCGCGGTCGATCACCACCCGCGACAGGCGGGCGCCGCGCCCGATCACGCAGTCCGGCATGATCACCGCCTCGCTGATGGTGCAGCAGGACTGCACCTTCACGTTGGAGAACAGCACCGACTTGCGGATGTTGGAGCCCACCACCACGCAGCCGCCGGAGATCAGCACGTTGGAAGTCTCGCCGTTCAGGCCGCGCTCGTCCGGCACGAACTTCGCCGGCGGCAGCTGCTCCTGGTAGGTCCACACCGGCCATTCCTTGTCGTACAGGTTCAGCTCCGGGTTGTCGCCCGCGAGGTCCAGGTTGGCGGACCAGAACGCGTCCACCGTGCCCACGTCGCGCCAGTAGGGCCGGTTGCGCGTGGCCGCCGGAATGCTGGAGAGGTTCAGCGGGTGCGCGATCGCGCCGCCGTCGGTCACGATCTTGGGGATCAGGTTCTTGCCGAAGTCGTGTTCCGACTTCTCGTCGTCCAGGTCGTGCTCCAGCAGCTGGTAGAGGTACTCGGCGTCGAACACGTAGATGCCCATGCTGCCCAGCGCGCGGTCCGGCTTGCCGGGGATCGGCGGCGGGTCCTTGGGTTTTTCCAGGAAGTCGGTGATGCGCCGGTGTTCGTCCACGTGCATCACGCCCAGCGCCGTGGCTTCCATGCGCGGCACCTCGATGCAGCCCACCGTCACCTTGGCGCGGCTTTCCACGTGATCGAGCAGCATCAGCGAATAGTCCTGCTTGTAGATGTGGTCGCCCGCGAGCACCAGGATGTACTCGGGTTCGTAGGCGCGCAGGATGTCGATGTTCTGCGTGATCGCGTCGGCCGTGCCGCGGTACCAGAAGGCCTCATTCACGCGCTGCTGGGCCGGCAGCAGGTCGATGAACTCGTTGTGCGCGCCCTGCAGGAAATTCCAGCCGCGCTGCAGGTGGCGCAGCAGCGAGTGCGACTTGTACTGGGTGAGCACGCCGATGCGGCGGATGCCCGAGTTGAGGCAGTTCGACAGCGCGAAGTCGATGATGCGGAACTTGCCGCCGAAGTACACGGCCGGCTTGGCGCGCCGGTCGGTCAGCTCCATCAGCCGCGAGCCGCGGCCGCCGGCCAGCACCAGCGCGATGGTGCGCTTGGGCAGTTCGCGCGCCAGGATCATGCGTTCCATGGCCGTGTCGTTGCCGAGGCCGCCGACTGCTTCGAGGATGCTGAGGTTTTCCTTCATGGCCTGTTTTCCCCCTGAAAGCCCGACCTCACTGTCGTCCAGCCTCAGGCGCAGGAATGTAGGACGCCATCGCCTTTCCGGCGCGGTGCCGGGGGCTGCGCCGGATGCACACGGCTGGGCTTTGGCGCTAGCATGCCCTCCACCTGCTGGAGGCTGCCATGAAGACTCTGCTGCGCCCTGGTGTGCTCGTCGGCCTGCTCGCCGCGGCGGTGCTCGCGCTGACGGCGCTGGGCGCGTACAGCCTGGTGCGGCTGGGCTCCGGGGTGCTGGCCATCGCAGTGGCCGTGGCCGGCATCGCGGCCCTGGTCGCGGTCGCGGTGGCGTGGTCGCTGGCGCGCGAAGCGGAGGAGCAGCTGGGCGACCTGCTGCCGGCCCTGCCGCCGGAGCCGACGACGCCTGCGGAGCCGCAGGTCCCGTCGCGCGGCTTCAAGGTGCGCGAGGCGCGCCCCGGCGAGGTGCCGGAGCCCTATCTTGCCGCCGTGATGAAAGGCGCGCAGCAGCGCCGCGAAGCGTGGAAAGCCTCTGGATCCCCGCCTGCGCGGGGATGACTCCCGTTCGACTCACCGAAATGCAGGCCCGCAAGGGTTTTCCGGCGCTGGAACGGCCGCCGCTGCAGGCCCGGAGGGGGTTTGTCCGGCTCCGGAAGTAAAGGCGGAGGCACGGCCTTCAGGCCGTGCCGGGGGACATGGAGGAGCCGGACAAATCCCCTCCGGGCCGGACCACAGGGCACCCGTGTGCCCCGAGCCTCGCCCGCAGCCTCAAGCCGCCAGCAGGTACAACCCCGCCGCGCCGAACCCCGCACCGATCCCGAACGCGATGCGCTGCGCGAGCGACGCGCGCAGGCGCTGCAGCGCGAAACCGGCCGACAGCCCCGTCGCATGCAGCAGCGCGGTGCTCGCGAGGAAGCCCGCCGCGTAGGAAGCGAAGGCCGCGCCGGCCGCTTCCGAACCGTGGGCCAGGCCGTGCAGCGCCGCCGCCGCGGCGACCAGCAGCAGGCCCGGCGCCGCTTGCGGCTGCACGCCGCGGCAGGCCAGCACCAGCATCGCGCCGAACAGCAGCACGCTGAGTGCGATGCCCTGTTCCACGAAGGGCAGCGCGAGCCCGGCCTGCGCCGCCAGGGCCGCGGCCGCGAGCGCGAACAGGAACACCGCAGGCCCCTGCCACACCCGGCCGGCCGGCAACGCGCGTGCGGACCAGAGCCCCACCGCCACGGCGGCCAGCAGGTGGTCCAATGCGAGCGGGTGCACCAGGCCCTGCAGCAGGCTGGCCGTGCCGTGCCCCGTGTGCGCGTGCGCCAGCGTCGCCCCGCAGGCCAGGGTGGCGGCCGCTGCGGCACGCAGCGTGTTGCGCCAGGTCAAGTTCATGTCGTTCTCCTCGTGCCGGCCTCTTTCGCCGAGGCCCTCGCTGCGCGCAAGACGCATGCCCGCGCCAGCCGCGCGCATTCCAACCCGAAATCGCCGCGGATGCAAGGCAAGATGGATGCGTGCTTTCCACTTCGCGCGCAGCGCACCGGTTAGCAACTGACCGACGCAACGGCGCGCGCACCGCGCCCGGGCCTTCTTTCTTGCGCCCGATCAACGTTTCCCGCGTGGCGCACAACTTGCCTTGCCATCCCCGACGCCCCATCGGGCGACGAGGGAAACGACATGGCGGCACCTTCCGATCTGTTCGACCTGACGCGGGAATCCCTGCATGCCGTGGAACGGCGCCTGGGCCTGTCGCGGCGCGAGTACCTCCAGTTCTGCGCCACGCTGGCGGCCACCATGGGGCTGGCGCGCGGCGCCGACGCCGCCGTCGCCAAGGCGATCGAGACGGCGCCGCGGCCCTCCGTGATCTGGCTGCACTTCCAGGAGTGCACCGGCTGCAGCGAGTCGCTGCTGCGCGCCGAACATCCCACGCTGGAAAAGCTGATCCTCGACGTGATCTCGCTGGACTACCACGAGACGCTCATGGCCGCGGCGGGGCACCAGGCCGAGGCCGCGCGCAAGGCGGCGATGCAGAAGAACAAGGGCAAGTACGTGCTGGTGGTCGAAGGCGCGATCCCGCTGGCGCAGGACGGCAACTACTGCAGGATCGGCGGCCACAAGGCGGTGGACCTGCTGAAGGAATGCGCGGCCGATGCCGCGGCGGTGATCGCGATCGGCTCCTGCGCCTCGTGGGGCGGCATGCCTTCCACCGGGCCCAATCCCTCCGGCGCGAAGAGCGTCGGCGAGGTCCTCGGCAAGCCGGTGGTCACGATT
>NZ_DASSVG010000599.1:0-9062 GCF_035706265.1 Ramlibacter sp.
CCAGTTGCAGGTGATGGTGGTGGACGACAACACCGATGCGGCCGAGAGCCTGGGCGTGCTGCTGGACATCGAAGGCCATGCGGCGCACATCGCCCACACCGGGGCCGAGGCGCTGCAGATCGCGCAGGAGCACCCGCTCGATGTCGTCTTCCTCGACATCGGCCTGCCCGACATGAGCGGCTACGACGTGGCGCGGCGGCTGCGCATGCTGCCCGGGCTGCAGCAGACGCTGCTGGTCGCGCTGACCGGCTGGGGCACGCAGGACGACCGCCAGCGCACCCGCGAAGCCGGTTTCGACCGCCACCTCACCAAGCCGGCGGAGCTGCCGGCGGTGGAGGAGTTGCTGCGGGCCGCAGCACAGGCGAAGCGCGAGGGAGCCTGACCGCTCCTCACGTGCGCTCGAGCACGTCGCGCACGATGTCCTCGAGCATCGTCGCGAGCGCCGGCACGGTGGTGGTCGGCTGCGGGGCCTGGCGGGTCTGCTGCCACAGCTCGGAGAACGGATCGCGCCGCGCCTCCACCGCTGCCACCACTTCGCTGCGCCAGGAAGGCGGCGCCTCCTCGCGCGGCAGCGCGCGGTGCGCGACCACCAGGTAGGTGAGCACCAGGCTCTCGGTGAAGGTCTGCAGCAGGTCGTCGCCGAGCTGCACCTGCGGCTGGCCGCCGGGCGTGCCGCGGTTGCGCCACGCGGCGGCCGCATAGGCGGCGCCGCCGCCGATCATGGCGCCGAGGGCAGCGGCCGCCCCCAGGGTCAGGCCGCCGGTCAACAGGTCGATGCCGGCGCCCATCGCCGCACCGGTGGCCGCGCCGGCGAGGCCGGCCTGCGGCGAATCCACCGGCTGCTGTTCGCTGAATCCGCTTTCCATGCGCGCCCCCGCCACCGGTGCGAGCGGTACGCCCGCGCGATAGAGCTGCACCAGTTCCGCCAGCACGGCCGCCTCGCCGGCGCGCAGCCGCTGCAGCAGGGCGTTGCGCGCGCCTTCGCGGGCGCGCTGGCTGGCGTCGCGCTCGGCGGCGTTGACCAGGTGGCGCAGGCTCACCGGCGCGCTGCCCACGTCCTCGCTGTCGCGCGCCGCGCGTGCCAGTTCGGTGGCCAGCAGGCGCATCGCTTCGGCGAAGCGCACGGCGTTGCGGTCCTTCCAGGTGGCGGCCAGGCGCTCGAAGCCGGCCCGCTTGCCGGCGGCCACGCGCGCCGCGGCGGCCTCCAGCAGCACCGGATCGGCCAGCCAGTGCGCGGTGCAGTGCTCCAGCGGCAGCACCTGCGTGCCGGCACCGAGCTGCTGCGCGGCGCCGATGACGGCCTGGTCGTCGGGTGCGAGCACGATCGTGGGCTGGCCCACCCAGTGCAGCAGCCGGGCGGCCTCGCGCAGGTCGGCGGGCCGGGCCGGCACCACCAGCATCAGGTCGGTGTCGGCCAGCGTGGCCTGCACGGCGTCGCGCTGCTCGTGCGCGCGCGGCACGGTCTTGAAGCGGCCCAGCAGGTCCTGCAGCCAGGCCTGCGCGGGCGAGCCGCCGCCGGCCGGCGCCGTCACCACCGCCGCGGGCGGCTGGAATCCGGGCGGCACCTCGAACACCCGCAGCACGTCGCCCTTGGCCGTGCTCAGCACCGTCCAGGGCACGTGGCCGTCGGGCGGTGGGCGGTCCGCCACCTGGTGCAGCATGCGCAGCACCGCGTCGCGCCCCGGGCTGTCCGGCGCGACCAGGCCGATGGTGATGCGCGCCGGGCTCACGCGCGCCAGCACCTGCACGAAATAGGGATCGCGCAGGTCGATGCGCACGGCGCGCGCCAGCCGCCGGCGCCGCCAGTGCGCCCACGCGGCGAGCAGCGCGCGCGGGATCACGACCAGCAGGAACAGCAGCGCGACGTACATCCAGACCCAGCGCCGCGCCTCGTCGACGCCGACCGGCGCGCCGGAATGGAAGGACATGCGCTGCAGGTCGGCGACGCTGAAGGCCTGGAAGGGCAGCAGCGCCACCACCGGCGCGAACAGCGCGCGCAGGAAGGCATGCACCTGCTCCACCCCCAGCAGCGTGCTTTCCCAGCCGACCCGGTACTCGCGCACGATGCCGCCCAGCACGATGGAGATCGCCAGGCCGAGGGCCCAGCCCCCGGCGCTCAGGTGCAGCAGCTGCTTGAGCCACAGCCACTGCTGGCTGCCGGTGGCGCGCAGCCAGTGCTCGTGGAAGCGCGCCGCCACGTCCGTGTGCAGGCGGCCCGTGCGCCGGCCCGGCGCCGGCAGCCCGGCCAGCCAGCGCTGCAGGCCTGCCACCGGCAGCTGCGGCGCGCGCGGCAGGAACAGCGACAGCAGCATCAGCACGTACACGGCCAGGTTCCACGCCAGCACGCCCAGCAGCGGCGGCGACAGCATGTTCACCTGGTGCGGGTTGTCGATGCGGTCGATCGCGGCGCCGAGCACACACGCCAGCAGGGGCACGCCGGCCAGTACCCAGCGCCGCCAGGCTTCGGGATCCTGCAGGGCCGCGATGCGCGGCTGGCGCTTGTCGACGACGGCCAGCATGCGGCGGGCGCGCTGCTGCAGGTACTGGCCGAAGTCGATGCCGGCCGCGCCGCTGCCGCGGCTGGCCTCGAGCGCCTCGCCTTCGAGCTGCTCGCGCTCCACCGCGCTCAGCAGCCTGCCCTGCGTGTCCACGTCCTCCACCGCACGCACCAGCACCAGCTGGCGCGCACTGGGTTCGTCGAGGAGCAGCAGGCCGTCTTCCATGGCGATCGGGATCCGCCGTTTGTACCTGAGTTCACGCCAGGCCGGCGAAAGCAACAACGGTAACCGCGGCCGGCGAGCTGTCCTGCGGCTGGCACCGGCGCGCGACTACAGGGCCGATCGGGGCCGGGGGCGAGCATGGCCCATCGAAAGGAGTCACGCCATGCTGCTGCGCAAGCTGATCGTGTTCGCCGTCACGTCCGGGCTGGCCAAGAAGGCCTGGGACCACCACCAGGACAAGGAAAAGGACAGGGAGCGGCACAAGATGCCGGTCGACATCACCGAGGTGATCGCGCGGCCGGCGGCCACCGCCAATCCGCAGGAGCGCAGCCGCCAGCGCAGGATGGGCGCGCGCCGGCGCAGCGAGGGGCCCGCCTCTTGACCAGGGGACGGTAACCGGCAGCTTACCGACCGTAAGGAACGCTTCACCCGCAGGTCTTACACTGCCGCGATGCGTTTCACCCAAACCCTGGCGGTCGTCGCGATCGCCGTTGCCTGCTGCGCCGGCGCGCAGGCCCAATCCACGAGCGGCAAGAAGGAGCTCGTGGCCCGCATCCTGAAAGTGCAGCAACCCGGCCTGGAGGCGCTGGCGCGCAACCTGGTGGAGCAGCCGGCCATGGAGATGCTCGATCGGGCGGGCGCCGCCCTGCCGCAGCGCGTGCCGGCCGAGAAGCGCGAAGCCGTGGGCCGCGAGATCCAGGGCGACGTGCGCAAGTTCGTCGACGACACGGTGCCCCTGGTGCGCGACCGCGTGGTGAAGCTGGCGCCCTCCACCGTCGGCGCCATGATGGAGGAGAAGTTCACCGAGGCCGAACTGAAGGAAATCGCGGCGATGATGGAATCGCCCACCTTCGCCAAGTTCCAGTCCATGGGCGGCGAGCTGCAGCGCACCCTGATCGAGAAGCTGGTGACCGACACCAAGCCGCAGGTGGAGCCCAGGCTGCGCACGCTGGAAGAGACGGTGGCCAAGCGCCTCGGCGTGAGCACCGAGGCGCAGAAACCTGCGGCGGCGCCGAAGGCACCCGCGAAGAAGTAACGGGAGCGAGAAAGCCGCGGCGCGGACTTACGCCGCCGCGTCCGGCGCCGGCTCCGCCTTCGACGCGCCGTTCAGCCCCACCTTCGAATCGAAGCTGAAGCACGCCGCCTCGAAGGAGCGGATCTCGAACAGGGCTTCCTTCAGGCTCATCTCGCCGGCTTCCATCAGCTTGCCGGCCAGGTGCTCCGTCAGCGGCTTCAGGCGCGCCAGCGTGGCCTTGGTCTCGCCGTAGAGCCGCTCGCTCTGCAGCTCCATGATGGAGCGCGTCTCTTCGTCCACCGTGCGGTTGCTGCCCTCGTTCAGGGCGCCGAAGTTCAGGCGCGTCTTGCGGTACATGCCCATCTCGGCCACCGCGTGGTGCAGCAGCTTGGTCACGCGGGTGATGTCGTTGTGGGCACCGTTGGTGGTGCCTTCCTCGCCGAAGAACAGTTCCTCGTTGGCCATGCCGCCCAGGAGCACGCGCACGTCGTGCTCGATGTCGGCCTTGGTCTTCAGCAGGTTGCTGCCCTGCTTGTGGAACACGAAGCCGAGCGCGTTGTTGCGCGGGTTGGCCTTGAGCGAGATCTTGATGGTCTTCATCTCGCCCAGCAGCTTCTCCCAGTCGCCGCCGGCGCGCTTGCGTTCGAGCTCGAAGTCCACCAGGAAGTGGCCCCACTCGTGGATCGCGATGATGCGGCGGTCGCGCTCGCGCTCCTTGGTGGTGTTGCCGTTGACGTTGCCCACCAGCACGCGCTCGGCGGCCTGCATCAGCGTCTCGGCGTCGATCAGCTCGCCGGCCTGCACCGCGGTGATGCCGGCCTGGTTGACGATGGTCTCCAGGTCCGCCGGGCTGCGGCCCTCGGTGATCTCGACCAGGTGGCGCAGGTCCAGGCCATCGGCCACCTTGTCGGCGCGCTGGTCCAGGTAGTGCTCGACGATCGCGCGGCGCTCTTCCTTGTTCGGCAGCCGGAAGTCCACCTTCATCTGGAAGCGGCGCAGCATCGCCTCGTCCATCGGCATCGACTCCGAGTTGAAGTTGGAGGCCACGATCCAGATGATCTCGGCCTCGCTCTTGGTGCGCACGCCGTCCAGGATCGCCAGCAGCATGTTCTGCGTGTCGTCGTCGAACTTGCGGTGGCCGCCGCGCTTCATGAACAGGTCCTGCGCCTCGTCGAGGAAGACGATGCAGCGCTTGCGGCGCTTGGCCATCGAGGCGATGCGCGCGAGCGTGTTGGAGCCGCCGGCCACGTAGCCGGTCTCCAGGTTGGCCGCCGAGTGGAACAGGATCGGCAGGTTCAGCTCCTTGGCCAGGTAGCTCGCGAGCTTGGTCTTGCCGGTGCCGGCGGGGCCGCTGAACATCACGTTGAACGGCTTGTTGATGCCGTACTCGGCGTACTCGGCCCGGCGCTCGTACTGGTCCTTGATCTGGCGCACTTCGGACTTGATGTCGTCCATGCCCACCAGGTCCTCGATCGAGCCCTGCACCTGCTGCGGCTCGATGAAGCGCAGCGACTTGAACTGTCCCTTGAGGTGGAAGGCGAGGAAGCCCAGCAGCCCCAGCGTCAGGGCGGCCGAGAGCACGCCGCTCACGCCGGCCTTCCAGCCGTCCTTCTCGGACTGAGGACGGGCGCCGGCGAAGCGCTCGTCGAGCTTCTCCAGCATGTCCTGACTGGCCTCGGAGAGCTCGCCGCGCGGGATGAACACCAGCTTGCCGCCCCAGGGCGCGCTCACGGCCTTGTCGGCGAAGATCTTGGTCTCGATGTCGCTCGGGTAGTAGGCGTATTGCGTGCCGTTCGATTCGATCAGCACGATGCGCTCGGAGATGTTCCACATCAGCGGCTTGTAGATCACCGTGATGCGCTCCACCGGGTTGCGCTCCAGGAAGCCGAGCACCGAGCCGCTGCCGAACACCACCGGCAGCTTGTCGTTGAGCGTCCACAGCGCCTCGGCGCCGGAAGCGCCGGCCATCGCCTTGACCTGTTCGGCGACGGCGGCCTGGCGCTGCAGCACCACGAAGGAGTAGCCGCCGGTCAGCGGGATCAGGAGCGCCACGGCGATCACCATGGCCTTCACCGCCGTGGACTGGATGGTGTACCAGTCCGACAGCCGCCCGGCCAGCTTGCGGATGCTGAGCCAGGGGTTGGGCGTGGAGGCACCGGCGGCGGTGCCTTCCACGGGGTCTTTGTCGGCGGAAAGATCGGACATGGTGTTCCTGCTCGGAGCGGCGGGCGCGCGGCGCGCCCGCGGAAAAAATGCGTTCCAGGGAAGTCCTGGCGGGGGGCTCCTCTGTCGGATCCATCCTACAGAAAGGGTTCCCGGGAGGCGAGTTCAAACAAGGCCGCCAAGCCGGGCTGCGCGGGCCCACGTGACAAATTCACGAAGGCTGCCGTCGGCATCCGGCTGCACAGCGCGCCGCGTGGCGGCCGCCCGGAACCCGGGCACGCGATGTGCAATCACAAGCCTTGAGGCGGGTTCTTTTTCAAGTTTCTTTCCCGCCTACTTATCCCTCGGAGCCCCACAGGCCCGGGGGATTTTTTATGGAGCTGTCATCCAGCCTGCGCGGCGACGACAGGAGGGGATTGTCGGACGGCTCCGACAGCCACGCAGGACGGCAGCCGGACGTCCCTACGCGGGCGGCGGGCTTGGGGGCGGCGGCTTGCAGCCCCCGAAATCGGGGAGCCGTTTCCCAACTCCGGGGGAGACGCCGCCCGGCCGCGCGACAATCGGCGGCCATGGCCCACCTCCAGAAACTCCGCAGCCAACGCTGGCTGGCCCGCGACGAATTCCGCAGCTTCAACCACCGCTCGCGGGTCATGCAGATGGGATACGACCCGAAGGACTGGGAAGGCAAGCCGGTCATCGCGATCCTGAACAACTGGAACGATTTCAATCCCTGCCACCAGCACTTCAAGCACCGAAGCGAAGAGGTCAAGCGCGGCGTGCTGCAGGCCGGCGGCTTCCCGCTGGAGCTGCCCACCGTGTCGCTGGGCGAGGTGCTGATGAAGCCCTCGCCCCTGCTCTATCGCAACATGCTGGCGATGGAGGTCGAGGAGGTGATCCGCGCCTATCCGATCGACGGCGTGGTGCTGATGGGCGGCTGCGACAAGACCACGCCGGCCATGCTGCTGGGCGCCACCAGCGCGGACGTGCCGGCGATCTTCCTGCCGGCCGGTCCCATGCTGCGCGGCATGTCGCGCGGCCAGACGCTCGGTTCCGGCTCCGACGCCTTCAAGTACTGGGACGAGCGCCGCGCGGGCACCATCACCGAGCCGCAGTGGATGGCGATCATGGGCGGCATCGCCCGCAGCGCCGGCACCTGCATGACCATGGGCACGGCCAGCACGATGATGTCGATCGCCGAGGCGATCGGCATGGCGCTGCCCGGCGCCGCTTCCATTCCCGCGGTCGATGCAAGCCACCAGCGCATGGCCACGGCCTGCGGCCGCCGCATCGTCGAGATGGTGCACGAGGACCTGCGGCCCTCGAAGATCCAGACCCGCGAGGCCTTCCTCAACGGCATCGTCGTCGCGATGGCGCTGGGCTGCTCCACCAACGCCATCATCCACCTGATCGCCCAGGCGCGCCGCGCGAAGCAGGACATCTCGCTGGCCGACTTCGACCGCATCAGCCGGGAAGTGCCGGTGCTGGCCAACATCCGTCCCAACGGCAGCAGCCAGTACCTGATGGAGGACTTCTACTACGCCGGCGGCCTGCGGGCGCTGATGCAGCGCGTGCACTCGCACCTGCACCTCGACCAGCTCACCGTGAGCGGCAGGACGGTCGGCGAGAACCTCGAAGGCGCCGAGTGCTTCGACGAGGACGTGATCCGGCCCTGGTCCAACCCCGTCTACAAGGAAGGTGCACTGGCCGTGCTGCGCGGCAACCTGGCGCCGGACGGCTGCGTGATCAAGCCTTCGGCCATGAGCGCGAAGTTCATGCAGCACAGCGGCCGCGCGCTGGTGTACGACGACTATCCCTCGATGAAGAAGATGCTCGACGACGAGCACGCCGACGTGAGCGAGGACGACGTGATCGTGCTGCGCAACGCGGGACCCAAGGGCGGTCCCGGCATGCCCGAGTGGGGCATGATCCCGATGCCGGTGAAGCTGCTGAAGGAAGGCAAGCGCGACATGGTCCGCATCAGCGACGCGCGCATGAGCGGCACCAGCTACGGCGCCTGCGTGCTGCACGTGGCGCCCGAGGCCTTCGTCGGCGGCAACCTCGCCCTGGTGCGCACGGGCGACCGGATCTCCATCGACGTGCCGAACCGCAGCATCCGCCTCGAAGTCTCCGACGAGGAGCTGGCCCGCCGCCGCGCCGAATGGCAGCCGCCGCCGGCGCGCTTCGGCCGCGGCTACGGCTGGATGTTCACGCAGCACATCCTGCAGGCCAACGAAGGATGCGACATGGACTTCCTGCGCCCCGAGTTCGGCGACAGCGCGGGCGAGCCCGACATCTTCTGATGCGCGCCATCCAGATCGCATGAGACCGCGCCTGCCCGCCCTGCTCGCCGCCGGGCTGCTGGCGGCGCCCGCGTTCGCCTCGCACTTCGAGCTCGAGGCCTACGACCTGCGCAAGTGCCTGCAGTGGTCGATCACGCGCGCCGACAAGCCGGTGCGCACGGCGGCGTACCGCGCGGCCCGGGCGCGGGCGCGCGGCGGCCTCGAGGTGTTCCAGGCCACGGCCGACCTGCCCGAGGGCGGCCAGCTCCACAAGTTCGGCGCCTGCTCCTGGCGCCACGTGGCCGGCAAGCCGCGCCTGGGCTGCGTGCCGGTGCTCGATTTCCCGCTGGCCGGCGCGAACTTCGTGCAGGCCAGGGACCAGCGCTTCCGCACCGCCACCGTGCTGCGCTGTGCCTCCGGCTGCGACCAGAAGATCCCCGACCTGGTCTACCAGGTGCACGAGGACACGACCAGCAGCCTCGCGCTGCAGGAGAAGGAAGAACGGGCCCGCGGCGCGAAGCTGCGGCGCGCCTGCGCCGGCCTGCGCTGAGCCGGCGCGCTGCTCTTTTCGTAGCAGCGAGCCCACAGTCCGCGCAAGAAGCAACGCTTTTGCTGGACCGCGGACGGACGGAGCTATGAAAATCGTAGCGATGGCCGCCACTCCGCCCACCGACTACGACGTGCTTCGTGTCGAGCGCGATGCCTCGCCCGAGCGCGTGCGGGCGGCGTACCGCAGGCTGGCCCAGAAATACCACCCCGACAAGATGCCGGGCAACGCCAACGCCTGCCGCGCGATGGCGGCGCTCAACGCGGCCTACGAAGTGCTGTCCGATCCGCAGCGGCGCGCCGAGCATGACGTCTGGATCCGCCGGGTCGAGCGCGGGC
>NZ_DASSVG010000600.1:0-2547 GCF_035706265.1 Ramlibacter sp.
TGGCCGAGACCGGCTTCAACATCTCCGAAACCGCCCGCCGCCTCGGCATGCACCGCCGCACCCTGGCGCGCAAGCTGGAGAAGCAGCGGGTGAAGTGAGCGCCGCCAGCTACACCCCCACCGTCCCCAGCTTCCGCGCGACCCAGTAGCCGTAATCCACCTGCACCGTATCCTGCAGGTCCACCAGGTCGGTCCCCTGGGCCTTCAGCAAGTCGCCGAACTGCGCGCCCAGGTTGTAGAACTGTTCCATGTGCTCGGAGAGCGTGTCCGCGCGCCGCAGCTGCGCGAGCTCCTCCAGCCAGATGGTCCATGCCTGCCACCAGCCCTGCTGCAGCTCCAGCAGGCGCTGGACGACCGCTGCCTGCAGCTCCAGGGCCTCGGCGCCGGTGTCGGCCTGCGCGAGCTGGGGCAGCAGCGCCACGCTGGCGCCCGCATTGCGCGCCGCGCGCAGCAGCGATTCCATCAGCAGCAGGCCGAAGGAGTGGGTCCGCAGCAGCGCCGCCGCGGGCGCCCTGGCGGCGGGAACGGCGGGCACCGCCTCCTGCGCGGGCGCGGCCGTGACCAGCGCCAGCGTGCGGGTGCGTGCGCCGGCCGGCGCGCGGGAACCCTGCGGGCGGGTGGGCGTGACCGGGCGCGACTTGAGCATCTTCATGGTGTTTCCTCCTGCATGGGGCTCAGCCGCCCAGGCGTTCGAGCATGGCGTGGATCGCCTTGATCTGGATGGCGTTGCGCGAGTAGTAGTCGGGGGCTTCGTGGTCCTCGCTGGTGTAGCCCCACCAGTCCCAGCAGCCGTCCGGGTTCTGCGTGGCCCCGTCGTCGAAGCCCTCGGCCTGCGGGTACAGCACGATGATGTCGTTGGCGTCCGCGATCTCGTTGTAGCCCGTGCTGGTGAAGTAGCGGTTGCCGTAGGGCGGCTGGTTGGCGCTGTCCGGCCGGCCATTGACGTACTCGACGTAGTTGTAGCCTTGCTTGCAGCCATGCAGCGCGATGTGCACGCGCGCCGGCGCCCCCTCGGCCACCGCACGCGGCACGTAGGCGTAGCCGAATGCGCTCATGCTGGCGCGCTTCTCGCCGCCGAAGAACTCGGTCTGGTCGAAGCGCACCAGCGTTCCGCCGGCATGCGCCACCGGGTCCTTCAGGTCCGGGTAGATGTGCCGCAGGATCGCATGCGATTGCCAGAACGGGCCGCGGTTGATGTAGGGCGGCTGGTTCAGAGGCAGCGGCGAATCCTCTGGGTTGCGCGTGACGATCGCGTGGCCGGCGTCCTGCGTGTTGTCGTATGCCAGGTCGCGCACGCCCAGGCTCCGGTAGAAGCGTTCGGTGCGCGAGACGACCTTGGACGACACGACGCGGTCCTTGCGGCCGCTGAAGATGTCGACGCGGTCGTCGGCGAGGTTGTCCAGGTCGTCGATCAGCCCGTCGGCGGCGGTCTGCCGCGCCAGCGCCACGAGGTGGTCGGCATCGGGTGCCGTCGCCTCGGTGAGCGGGTTCATGCAGATGAACAACGCGCCCTGCACGTACGCGTCCTCGGCGATCGCGGCGGCGCCGCGCCACGACTCGGCGCAGCGGTAGGGGCCGCCGGCGATCACCCCGGCGCCGGCGAAGCTGGCCGAATGCGCGAGGTGCAGTTGCACCGTCATGAAAGCCCCGGAGGACAGGCCCGACACCGAGCTTTCGCCGCGCCGTACCTTGTAGCTCCCGAGCTGTACCACCTCCGGCTCGATCCTGGCCATCGCGAACCCTCCCTTTGTGCGTTGCAACAATTCTGGGGAAGCGCAGGGGCAGCGTCAACGACGGCGACTGCCGGCCGTCGGGGCCAAGACCGGGAGTTTGCGCTGGATCAGCGAGGCGAAGGCAGCAAGAGAAAAGGCCCGCGAAGCGGGCCTTTGCACGAGGAGCGGAGTGCGTTCAGCGCTGCGCGATCGGCTTCACGTCGCGCTTGGTCGAGCCGGTGAACAGCTGGCGCGGGCGGCCGATCTTGTACTCGGGATCGCCGATCATCTCGTTCAGCTGCGCGATCCAGCCGACCGTGCGGGCCAGCGAGAAGATCGCCGTGAACAGGCTCACCGGGATGCCGATGGCGCGCTGCACGATGCCGGAATAGAAGTCGACGTTCGGGTACAGCTTGCGGGAGACGAAGTACTCGTCTTCCAGCGCCACCTTCTCCAGCGCCATGGCCAGCTTGAACAGCGGGTCGTTGCCCAGGCCCAGCTCGCCCAGCACTTCCTTGCAGGTTTCCTGCATCAGCTTGGCGCGCGGGTCGTAGTTCTTGTACACGCGGTGGCCGAAGCCCATCAGCTTGACGCCGCTGTTCTTGTCCTTGACCTTGGCGACGAACTCGCCGATCTTGGCCACGCCGCCCATCTGCTGGATCTCCTCCAGCATGTTCAGGCAGGCCTCGTTGGCACCGCCGTGCGCCGGGCCCCACAGGCAGGCCACGCCGGCCGCGATGGCGGCGAACGGGTTGGTGCCGGAAGAGCCGCACAGGCGCACCGTGGAGGTGGAGGCGTTCTGCTCGTGGTCGGCGTGCAGGATGAAGATGCGGTCC
>NZ_DASSVG010000601.1:0-4723 GCF_035706265.1 Ramlibacter sp.
GTGAGGATGTCGCGCAGCGGCGCATCCTCCTCCCGCCCGCCGCGGGTCACTTCCTGCAGCTGGGCGCCCTCCTCGCGCGGCAGCTGCAGCGCCGGCTGCAGCTGGAAATAGGAGACCAGGCGCTGCGGCATCTCGCGCGCGGGCAGCACCCAGTCGATCATGCCGGTGCCGATGGCCGCGCGCGGCATCGCATCGAGCGCGGCCTCGTCCGGATCCTGCGCCACGGTGAGGCCGCCGCGCTCCTTCACGCGCTTGATGCCGATGGCGCCGTCGGCGCCGGGGCCGGAGAGCACCACGGCGGCCGCAAGCGAGCCGTGCGTGTCGGCCATGCTGCGCAGGAACAGGTCGATCACCATGCGGCCGTGCTCGGGCTCGCCGTCGGTGAGCACCAGGCCGCCGTCGAGGGCGCGGGCGCCGCGCGCCGGCGGCACGATGTAGACCGTGTTGCCCTCGAGCCGCACGGAGCGCTCGACCGGCACCACGCGCAGCGGGATCGATTCGCCCACCCGGCCGGCCCACTCCGCCGCGGCTTCGGTGCCGGTGCCGGGCGGGTCGTGGCGCAGCACGACGAAGGCCATGCCGCTGTGCTGCGGCACGCCCTGCAGCAGCATCTGCAACTGGGGCAGCGCCGACTCCGATGCGCCGATGCCGACCACCGGCATGGTGCCGTGGCCGTGGCTCGGGATCGGGTCGTCGATCTGGTTACCGAGCTGTTCCTCGGCCTGGTCGGGCGTGAAATCGGTCGTCATGGCGGTCGCCTGTGCGGCCCATCATACGGCCCCGTTCACGGCTCTTCGCCCGACACCGCCGCGGCCAGCATGGCCAATTCACGCACCTGCGCGTGCAGGCGGTCGGCGTGGCGGCGCGCGGCCTCGGCCTGGCCCGCATCGCCGGTCGCCTCGGACACGGCCGCCATGCGGCGCAGCAGGATCTCGCGCTCCTGCAGGGCGCGCACGCCGCCGCGCATCGCATCCTCGCCGGCCTCGGCCTGGGCGCGCTCCAGGGCCTGGGCACTGAACGCATGGCCGGTGTGGCAGCGGAAGCGCAGCTGGCGCGCATCGCGCACCTCGAACAGGCCCCCGCCGCAATCCGGGCAGGCCAGCCCCGCCGGCTGGGCGATCGCCTGCACGTTGTCGAGCAGGTCCTCGCCGCGGTTGATGCCCACCTCGCGCACCAGCGCGTCCGCCGCCGGCCCCGGTTCCGGCGCGGGCTCCTGGTGCACCAGCCGCGCCAGCAGCGGCCCGAGCTCGGCCAGCGGCACGCTGTAGTCGACGTCCAGGGCGTCGAGCGCACTGCGCGGCATGCTCGGCTCCTCCGCCGTGGCGGGATCCTGCACGACGGCGATGCCGTCGCGGTCCTTGATCGCCACCAGGCCGGCGGTACCGTCATCCATGTAGCCGGACAGCACGACGCCGATCGCCCGCGGGCCCCAGGCCAGCGCGGCGGAGCGGAACAGCGGGTCGATCGCCGGGCGCGTGTGGTTCTCGCGCGGGCCGCGCGTCAGGCGCAGGTAGCGGCCTTCCACCAGCATGTGGTGGTCGGGCGGCGCCACGTGCAGCACGCCCGGCGTGAGCAGCTGGCGGTCGCGCGCATGCACGGCCGGATGCGGCCCGCGGTTGGCGAGCAGTTCCGGCAGCAGGCTCGGGTTGGCCCCGACGTGCTGCACGATGCAGACGGGGGCGGGGAAGCCCGGCGGCAGCGCTTCCGCCAGCTGAAGCAACGCCTGCACGCCGCCGGCGGAAGCGCCGATCACGACCAGGTAACCGCTCGTTGTTTCGATCGGCATCGCCCATTGTGCGCCGCCAACCTGCAGCGCGGGGGCGAGCGCGGCTCAGCGGGGCCGCGAGTCGCTGCACGCCAGCATGCGCAGGCAGCGCGCACGCAGCGCACCGATGCAGGCGCCGTGCCGCGCGCGCACCTCGGCCAGTTGCACGCGGTCGCTCTCCAGTTCCCGGAAGCGCAGCCGCCAGAGCGAATGCACCAGCTCCGCATGGGCGATGAGCAGTTCGGCCCAGGGCACGCTCAGCTGCGGCAGCGGCGCGCAGAACATGCGGATCTGCTCGATCTCCTCGCTGACCTGCTCGTACATCTCCATGTCGAGCCAGGTCTCCACCATGCGCGCCGCGTCGCGGTCGTACTGCTCCAGCGCCGAGGCGAGCTGGAACGCCATGGCGTCGAGCGCAGGGGCTTCGTAGGCAGACATGGCGTGGAGAGTCCCTCGCCGCCAGTTTAATCAACCCGCGCCGCGCGCAGGCTGGGGAACTGCCTTACGTCGTAAAGCTATGCGAACAGGGCCTTGTGCGCATCGCGCAAGAGGTTCTTCTGGACCTTGCCCATCGTGTTGCGGGGCAGCTCCTCCACCACGAAGCAGCGCTTCGGGATCTTGAAATTGGCGAGCTGCCCCTTCAGCGTGGCGATGATCTGCTCGGCATCGAGCTGCGCGCCCGGCCGCGGCACGACCACCGCGACGCCCACTTCGCCGAAGTCGGGATGCGGCACGCCGACCAGCGCACTTTCGGCGACGCCGGGCAACTCGTTGATGTAGCCCTCGACCTCCGCCGGGTAGACGTTGTAGCCGCCGCTGATGATCAGGTCCTTGCTGCGGCCGACGATGGTGACGTAGCGCAGTTCGTCGATCCTGCCGACGTCGCCGGTCTTGAACCAGCCGTCCTCGGTGAACTCCTCCTTCGTCTTCTCCGGCATCCGCCAGTAGCCCTTGAACACGTTGGGGCCCTTGACCTGGATGTTGCCGATCTCGCCCACGGGGACGTCATGGCCCTGGTCGTCGCGCACGCGCACGCTCACGCCGGGCAGGGGGAAGCCGACGGTGCCGCCACGGCGCTCGCCCTCCGCCTCGAAATAGGGGTTGGAGGTGAGCATGATCGTTTCGCTCATGCCGTAGCGCTCCAGGATCGTGTGGCCGGTGCGCTCCTTCCAGGCGCTGAAGGTTTCCATCAGCAGCGGCGCCGAGCCGGAGATGAACAGCCGCATGTTGCGGCACGCCTGCGGCGTGAGCGCCGGTTCGGCCAGCATGCGCACGTAGAGCGTCGGAACGCCCATGAACACGGTGGCATCGGGCAGGCGTTCGATGACCTTCTTCGGATCGAACTTCGCAAACCAGAGGATCCTGCTGCCATTGAGCAGCGCGCCGTGCAGCGCCACGAACAGGCCGTGCACGTGGAAGATCGGCAGCGCGTGGATCAGGACGTCGCCTTCCTTCCAGCCCCAGTAGTCCTTCAGCACTTCGGCGTTGGACAGCAGGTTGCCGTGCGTGAGCATGGCGCCCTTGCTGCGGCCGGTGGTGCCGCTGGTGTAGAGGATGGCGGCGAGGTCGTCGCCGCCCTTCGCCACCGGCGTCTGCCGGTCCGACTGCATCGCCGCGCGCTCCAGTAGCGAGCCGGTGCGGTCGTCGCCGAGCGTGAAGACGTGCTGCGTTCCGGCCTGGAAGGCGATCTTGCTGACCCAGCCGAAGTTGCCCGGCGTGCAGACCACCACGGCCGGTTCGGCGTTGCCGACGAAGTATTCGATCTCCGCCTTCTGGTAGGCGGTGTTGAGCGGCAGGAACACGTAGCCCGCGCGCAGCGTCGCCAGGTACAGCATCGCGGCCTCGACCGACTTCTCCACCTGCACCGCGATGCGGGCGCCCTCCTCGATGCCGAGGGACTGCAGCAGGTTGGCGATCATGGCCGTGCCGCGCTCGAGGTCGCTCCAGCTGTAGTGCAGGCCGGAATCGGTCTCCACGGCGATGCCGTCCAGGTCTTGCGGGAAGGCGGCGCGCAGCGCCACGAACAGGTTGCGGTTGTCCGTCATGTCGGGTCGGGATTCAGAAGCGGGGCGGTCTTTTTTCGAGGAAGGCCGAGATGCCCTCGCGGTGCTCGGCGCTCGCGGCGTAATCGTACGCCTTCGCCAGCACCTCCTGCGGCAGCGGGGCGTCGGCCGCGCTGCCGGCCAGCTGCCGCAGCAGCTGCTTGTTCATGCGCGCGGCCTGCGGGGCGAGCTTCGCCACCCGCTGCGCGCTCGCCTCCACCTCGCGCGCCAGCGCCTCGTCGGCCACCACGCGGTGCAGGAAGCCGCGCGCCTGCAGCGCGTGCGCGTCGAGCTGCACGCCTTCGAGCAGCAGCTCGCGCAAGGTCGCCTCGCCGGCCTTGGCGGCGACGAGCTGCAGCTCGCGCGGCGCCATCGGGAAGCCCAGGCGCCCGATCGGGGCGCCGAAGCGCGCGCCGGCGCCGGCGATGCGGATGTCGCAGCAGCAGGCGATCTCCAGCCCCGCGCCCATGCAGGCGCCCTCGATGTGCGCGATCACGGGCACGTCGCAGGCCAGCATCGCGGCCAGCCCGCCCCACACCTCCTCTTCGTGGAAACGGCGCAGGCTCGCCGGATCGAAGCGGAACGAAGGGTATTCGGCGATGTCGCCGCCGGCGCAGAAGCTGCCGTTCTCGCCGCTGACCACCACGCAGCGCAGGGCCGGATCGGCCTGGATGCGCAGGAAGCATTCGCGCAGCTCGCGCCACATCGCACGCGACATGGCGTCGAGCTTGCCCGGATGCGACAACGTGACGCGCCCGATCGCGCCCTGGATCGCCAGCCGTACCTGGCCTGCCATGTTGTTATCTCCTGTACGAAAAGCCGCGTGCGGCGGGCTCGCGCCGGCCGCACGCAACCCTCAACGGTACAGGTCTTCGAAGGCGCCCGCTACCGGGATGTCTCCCTGCGACAACATGGT
>NZ_DASSVG010000602.1:0-6547 GCF_035706265.1 Ramlibacter sp.
GACGGTGCGCACTGGCCGCGCAGCACCGCCGCCAGCTTCCAGCCCAGGTTGAAGGTGTCCTGCATCGAGAAGTTCATGCCCTGGCCCGCCTTGGGGCTGTGGGTGTGGCAGGCGTCGCCGGCGATGAACACGCGCGGCAGCTGCGTGGCCACGGCCGGCGCCGGCACGTCGTCGTACTTGTCGCAGATGCGCTGGCCGATCTCGTACACCCACCACCAGGGCACCTCCTTCACTTCCAGCGTGTAGGGATGCAGGATGCGCTGGGCCGCGGCAACCAGCTTGTCGAGCGTGATGTTGCGGTTGGCGACGCGCTCGTCCTCGCCCAGCTTGTCCATCTCGACGTACAGGCGCACCAGGTAGCCGCCTTCGCGCGGGATCACCAGCAGGTTGCCGTGCTCGGACTGCACGGCGGATTTGTAGCGGATGTCGGGGAAGTCGGTGACGGCCAGCACGTCCATCACGCCCCAGGCCTGGTTGGCCGAGTCGCCCACCAGCTGGCGGCCGATGGACTTGCGCACGCCGCTGCGCGCGCCGTCGCAGCCGACCACGTAGCGCGCCCTGACCGTCTCCACCTGGCCCGCCTGCGGGCCTTCCGTGCGTTCCAGCTGCACGGTGACCGGGTAGTCCGCCGCGCCTTGGTCGACCGAGAGATCGACGAAGCGGCGGCCGTAGTGCGGCTCGAGCCGCGCCGGCGCGTTGCGCATCGTCTCCAGGTAGAAGTCGTGCACGCGGGCCTGGTTCAGCACCACGTGCGGGAACTCGGACAGGCCGTCCTCGGTGTCCTGCACCCGCCCGTGGCGCACGATGCGGCTGCCGTCCTTCGCGTCCGGCTTCCAGAAGGTGACCTCGTTGATCCAGCAGGCCTCCTTCACCACGCGCTCGGCGAAGTTGAAGGCTTCGAACATCTCCATCGTGCGGCAGGCGATGCCGTCGGCCTGGCCCAGGCGGATCGGTCCCTCCTTCTGTTCGACGATGCAGGTGTGGATGTCGGCGAAGGCGGCCAGCTGCGTGGCGAGCGTGAGGCCCGCCGGCCCGCAGCCGACGATCAGCACGTCGACCCGGGCCGGCACCGCATCGCCGTGCGGCTGCGCCAGGGGTGAAGCGGGCGCCACGTGCGGATCGCCGGGCTGGAAACCATCGAGATGGAATTGCATGTTCGACTCCCCCTCCTCGTGCCGGAACTGTAGCGCCGGCCGCTTGCGCTCAGGCCAGGCTGCGCGCCGGATCCACCGTCCCCGTGCATTCGCCGAAGCCGATGCGCGCCGCGCCCGGCTTCTCGCACCAGCCGCGCAGCGTCACGGCATCGCCGTCTTCCAGCCAGGTACGGGTCTCGCCGCCGCCCAGTTCGACCGGCTTCTTGCCGCCTTGGGTGAGTTCGATCAGGGCCGCCGCCTCGGTGGCCGTGGGGCCGGAGAGCGTGCCGCTGCCGAACAGGTCGCCGGGCTGCAGGTTGCAGCCGTTGACCGTGTGGTGCGCCACCATCTGCGCGATCGTCCAGTAGGCGTGGCGGTAGGAGGTGCGGCAGATCGTCGCGCCGGCCTCGCCCGCCTCGCGCATGCGCGGCGTCTGCAGCAGCACCTGCAGCTGGATGTCGAAGGCGCCCTGCGCGCGGTTGGCGCCCGAGTCGAGGTAGGGCAGCGGCTGCGGATCGCCCTCGGGGCGCGTGAAGGGCACGCGGTAGGGCGCCAGCGCCTCCAGCGTCACGACCCAGGGCGACAGCGTGGTGGCGAAGTTCTTCGACAGGAAGGGGCCGAGCGGCTGGTACTCCCAGCCCTGGATGTCGCGCGCCGACCAGTCGTTCAGCAGGCAGATGCCGAACACGTGGTCTTCCGCCTGTTCCATGCCCACCGGCACGCCGCGGGCGCTGCCGCTGCCGACGAAGATCCCGAGCTCCAGCTCGATGTCGAGCCGACGGCTCGGGCCCACCACCGGCTGCGTGGCACCCGGCGGCATGGTCTGGCCCACGGGCCGCGGGAAGTGCTCGCCGGAGATGCCGATGCTGGAGCTGCGGCCGTGGTAGCCGATCGGCACCCACTTGTAGTTCGGCAGCAGCGGGTTGTCGGGGCGGAACTGGCGGCCGATGTTGGTGGCGTGGTGGACCGAGGTGTAGAAGTCGGTGTAGTCGCCGATGCGGGCCGGCACGTCGTATTCCACTTCCGACTGCGGCACCAGGCAGGCGCGCAGCTTCTGCTCGTGCGGCGCCTGCGCACGCAGCGCCCGCGAGAGCGCCAGGCGCAGCGCCGACCAGGCCGGAGCGCCGAGCGCCATCAAGGCATTCAGCTTGGCCTCGCCGCCCGCGCGCGCCGCCTCGGCGGCCAGGCCGTCGAAGACGCCGGTGGCGGCCGCAGCGCCGAGGTCCAGCACCTGGTCGCCGATGGCGACGCCGCAGCGGAAGCGCTCGCTGCCGCCGCGGCGGCGGAACACGGCGAAGGGCAGGTTCTGCAGCGGGAAGTCGCAGCCTTCGGCGTTGGCGCTGGCCAGCCAGCTGCGCAGGGACGGATCGTGGGTTTCGTTGAGGGTCGTCGTCATGCGTGGCTCCCGTCGTGCATCCAGGCGGCGTGCTGGGGCGCGCGCCTGGTGCGGCTCCATTCTTCCAGCATGTCCCACTTCACGGCATCGAGCTTCTCGTCCATCTCGGGCGTGCCGCAGTCGGCCGCCAGCTCCAGGCGGTGGCCGTTGGGATCGAAGAAGTAGATGCTCTTGAAGATGGTGTGGTTGGTGGGGCCGACCACCTCGATGCCGGCCGCTTCCAGCCGGGCCTTGGCTTCGAGCAGCTGCTCCATCGAGCCCACCTTCAGCGCCAGGTGCTGCACCCAGGCCGGCGTGTTGCGGTCGCGGTCCATGGGCGGCTGGCTGGGCAGCTCGAAGAAGGCCAGGATGTTGCCGTTGCCCGCGTCCAGGAAGACGTGCATGTAGGGATCGGGCGCCTTGGTAGAAGGCACCTCGTTCTCCGCGATCGCGAGCACGAATTTCATGCCCAGGTGCTTCTCGTACCAGAGGACGGTTTCCTTCGCGTCCTTGCAGCGGTAGGCGACGTGGTGGATGCGCTGGACGAGCGACATGGTTTTCCTTTCGGGTGCTTCTCAGAGGTCGCGCAGGGCGAGCGCGAGGTGTTCACGGAACAGGGCGGCGTCGCCCAGGGCGTTGGCATTGAGCAGGGCGAGCTTCACGAGGAAGAGGCTCACCTTGTCCTCCCCGGCCCGGTCGAGGGCCTCGGCCAGGCTGTCGTACACGGTTTCGAGGGCGGGGATGGTGAGCGCGGCGGCGGTCGTCATGGCGGGCTTCTCCGGGGCGGGTCAGGCGGAAAGCAGGTGGTCGAGCGCGGCGCGCAGGCGCGTCGCATCCAGGGTGAGCCAGCGCGCGCACACGTGCTGGTCGGGGCGCAGCAGGTAGGCCGCGCCTGCGGCCGGCACGCCATAACGTTCGCGCAGCTGGCCCTCGCGGTCGGCGAGCGTGAGGTCGGCGCCTTCCACCGGCGACGCGGCGCCGGCCGCGATCACGCGGATCGGCACGCCGCGCTCGCGCACGGCGCGCACCACCTCCAGCAGCGGCGCAGGCACGGCCGCGGCCTCGGTGAAGTACAGCAGGTCCAGCCCGCCGCCCAGGTGGTCCAGCAGGTAGTCGTCCGGGCCGAGGCGCACGTTGCGCGGCGGCGCGCCATCGGCGGGGCCGGCGGTGAAGAGCGCGTTGTCGTCGCCCGGGCTGTTCAGGCGCGAGTGCGTGTACTCGTGCGGCCGCGAGGTGCGCCAGTGGTAGAGAGGCCGGACGAATTCCTGCGACAGCGAGAGCGACAGCACCGCGTCGCGCAGCAGCTGGAAGCCGGGCGTGGGCGGCGTCATGAAGCGCGTGCTCTTGCCGGCCTCGTCGATGATCTCGCGCGCCGAGCCCACGCGCTCGCGGCTGTAGTTGGCCAGCAGCGAAGGCGCGGCCAGGCCGCGCACCACGAAGGCGAGGTGCCAGGCGAGCGACTGCGCATCCTGGAAGGCGGTGTTGGCGCCGCGCACGCCGAAGATCGGCAGCAGGTGGGCGGCGTCGCCGGCGAACAGGATGCGGCCGTGCACGTAATCGGGCAGGGTGAGCGCGCGGGCGGAGTAGACCGAGCTCCAGTCCATCTCCCACGGAATGCCGGGGTAGCCGATCATCGCCAGCTGGGCGTCGATGCGGGCCTTGAGCGACTCGGGCTGCAGCGCCTGCTCCGGCGTCTCGCCCTCGGGCAGCTGGTAGTCCACCCGCCAGATCCCGTGCGGCTCGCGGTGCATCAGGACCGTGTTGCCGGGGTTCCACTCGGGGTCGAAGTACGCCAGGCGCTCGGTGGGCAGCGGCAGGTCCACCTTGATGTCGGCGATGACGAAGTAGCCTTCGTACGAAGCGCCTTCCAGCTGCAGGCCGAGCGCGGCGCGGATCGGCGAGCGGCCGCCGTCGGCGGCCACCAGCCAGTCGGCCTCGATGACGTAGGCGCCGGCGGGCGTGTCGACCTCGGCGAACACGCGGCCGTCTTCCTGCCGCACGCCGGTACAGCGGTTGCCCCAGCGCAGATCCACCAGCGGATGCGCCTCGCACGCATCGCACAGGTACTCTTCCAGGTACTGCTGCTGGATGTTGGTCATGGGGAAGAAGCGGTCGTGCGCATCGGGCGGCGCTTCCATCCGGAACACGCGCTGGCCGCGGTAGTGGCTGTTGCCGAAGCGCCAGGGCAGGCCCTGTTCGACGATGCGCTGCGCCACGCCGACCTGCTGCAGGATCTCCATCGAGCGGCGCGTGAACACGATCGCGCGGCTGCCCTGCGAGACCTGCAGCTCGGAGGTGAGGACGACCGAGCGCACGCCGTGGCGGGCGAGTTCCAGCGCGGTCACCAGCCCGGACGGCCCGGAGCCGACGATCGCCACCGGGTGCTTCTGCACGGCGTCGCGCTCGCCCGGCAGCCAGGGCGCATGGACCTGGTAGGGATAGTAGATGGACGCGCGCGGCTGCGCCGTCGGGTTGTGCATGGGAATCTCCTGCGGGCGGCGGCTAGCCGCGCCGGTTGTGCTCGATCAGCCGGTCGAACATGTCGCTCAGCACCGCCTGCTCCTGCGCGGACAGGCAGCCGAAGATCTGCGCGTTGCGCTCCTCCACCATGCGGATCGTGCGCAGCCACACCTTGCGGCCCTCCGGCGTGAGGCTCAGGAGCACGCCGCGGCCGTCTTCCGGGTGGCAGACCTTTTCCACCAGGCCCTGCTCCACCAGGAACTGCGCGGCGCGGCTGCCCTGGCTCTTGTTCAGGTTGGAGTGTTCCGCCAGCTCGTTGACCGACAGCGGGCCGAAGGAGCCGATGGTGGCGAGGCAGCGGCCGTCGCTGAGCGACAGGCCCACTGCATCGACGTAGCTTTGCTGGCTCACGAGATCCGTGATCTTGTGCAGCAGGTGCAGGCGGTACGTCAGCGACCGCCCCAGCACCGAGCGCACGGCGGTCGCAGGCCGGGAGCCCATGGCCGCAGCCTCAGTCGGCCTTGATGCCGGCCGTGCGGATCACGCGGCCCCACTTGGCGCGTTCCGCCGTGGCGTACTCGCCCATCTTCTGCGGGCTGCTGGTGATCGCCTCCAGGCCCAGGGACTGCAGGCGCGCCTTGACGGGGGCGCTGTCCATCGCTTCGACCATCGCGGCGTTGAGGCGCTGCACGATCTCCGCCGGCGTGCCGGCGGGAAGCACCAGGCCCTGCCAGGCATAGGCCTCGAAGCCCTTGAGGCCCTGTTCGTCCAGCGTCGGCACCGATTCGAAGCCCGCCACGCGCTTGCTGCTCGCCACGCCGATGGCGCGCAGCTTGCCCGAGGCGATGAAGGACTGGCCGCTCGCCGTGTCGACGAACATGAAGGGCACCTGGTTGCCCACCACGTCCTGCACCGCGGGCGCGGCGCCGCGGTAGGGAACGTGGGTGACGGTCACGTGGGCCTGTTCCGCGAACAGCTCGGTGGCCAGGTGGTGCGGACTGCCGGCACCGGGGGTGGCGTAGCTGGCACCCTTCTGCTGCCGCGCCCAGGCCAGGAACTCGGTGAGGTTGTGGGCGGGGATCGAGGGATTCACCACCAGGATCATCGGGAAGCGCACCGTGAGGCCGATGGGCGCGAAGTCCTTGCCGGCGTCGTAGCCGAGCTTGCCGTACAGGTGCGGGTTGGCGGCCAGCGTGGCGGTGTCCGCCGACAGCAGCACGTAGCCGTCCGCCTTGGAGCGCGCCACGTATTCGGCGCCGATCTTGGTGGCCGCGCCGGGGCGGTTGTTGATCACCATCGGCTGGCCCAGCTTCTTGCCCATCACCTCCGCGAGCGTGCGCGCCACGACGTCGGTGCCGCCGCCGGGCGGGTAGGGCACGACCCATTCGATCGGGCGGGAGGGATACGTTTCCGCGAAGGCGGGGGCACCGGGCAGGGCGACGGAGGCGCCCGCGAGGGCGAGGAAATGGCGGCGTTGCAGGTTCATCGCGGAAAGCTGGGGAAGGGTGACGGGAGGGCTGCGCCGGCGGGGCCGGAGCTGGCGCAGTCTAGCGGCGTTTCGTTGCGCGCGCAACTACTT
>NZ_DASSVG010000603.1:0-2737 GCF_035706265.1 Ramlibacter sp.
ACCATCGAGGACCTGCGCAACGCCGCGCCCATCATGCGCGAGTTCTACGGCCTGCCCGGCGTGGCGCGGCTGGTGCAGCGCTCGGGCGCCGAGCAGGACATCATGCTGGGCTACAGCGACAGCAACAAGGATGGCGGCATCTTCACGAGCAACTGGGAGCTGTACCGGGCCGAGATCGCGCTGGTGGACCTGTTTGACGAGCTGGCGCAGTCGCATGCGATCCAGCTGCGGCTGTTCCACGGCCGCGGCGGCACGGTGGGGCGCGGCGGTGGCCCCAGCTACCAGGCCATCCTGGCGCAGCCGCCCGGCACCGTGCGCGGCCAGATCCGCCTCACCGAGCAAGGCGAGGTGATCGCCTCCAAGTACGCCAACCCGGAGATCGGCCGCCGCAACCTGGAGACGCTGGTGGCCGCGACGCTCGAAGCCACGCTGCTGCAGCCGACCAAGCCGGCGCCCAAGTCCTTTCTGGAGGCGGCCGAAGCGCTGTCGCAGGCGAGCATGAAGGCCTACCGCAGCCTCGTCTACGAGACGCCCGGCTTCGTCGACTACTTCTTCAGCGGCACGCCGATCCGCGAGATCGCCGAACTGAACATCGGCTCGCGGCCGGCCTCGAGAATCAGCATGCCCCCTGCGGGGGCGCTGCCGCCTCGGGGCGGCCCAGCGGCGGCGGCCTCGCAGCGCATCGAGGACCTGCGCGCCATCCCCTGGAGCTTCAGCTGGGGCCAGGCGCGGGTCACGCTGAACGGCTGGTTCGGCTTCGGCAGCGCGGTGGCGGCCTTCCTCGCCGCGGGCGAGCGCAAGGAGCAGGCGGCACTCTTGCAACGCATGTACCGGCAGTGGCCCTTCTTCAAGGCGCTGCTGTCGAACATGGACATGGTGCTGGCCAAGAGCGACCTGGCGCTCGGCTCGCGCTACGCGGAGCTGGTGCCCGACGCGCGCCTGCGCCGGCGCATCTTCGGCGCCATCGAGGCGGAGTGGCAGCGCACGGTGGAAGCGCTGGTCCTCGTCACCGGCGACAAGCAGCGGCTGGCGGGCAACCCCGCGCTGGCGCGCTCGATCCGCCACCGCTTCCCGTACATCGACCCGCTGCACCACCTGCAGGTGGAACTGGTGCGGCGCTGGCGCGCCGGCAGCGCCGACGAGCGCGAGCGCCGCGGCATCCACATCGCGATCAACGGGATCGCGGCGGGCTTGCGCAACACGGGCTGATCAGGCCCGCTCCAGCCGCCACATCTGGTACTTCACGCCCGCCACCGCGCCCGCGATGATCGCCGGCACGGCAGCCAGGCTCATGAGGCTCAGCGTGGAGAGGCCCGAAATGCCCTGGCCGATGCTGCAGCCGAAGGCCGTGACGCCGCCGATGCCCATGAGCGCCGCACCGGCCAAGTGGTGCCCCAGGTCCGCGGTGCCGCCGAAGCCTTCCCAGCGGAAGCGGCCACGCGCCAGCGCCAGCGCCGCCGAACCCAGGATCACGCCGGCCACCGACACGATGCCTACCGTGGTGCGCTTGCCCGCATCGCTGAAGAACAGCAGCCAGTCGAGTGCGAACGCGGTCGGCGCCGCGAAGCTGAAGGCTTCCGCGCGGGTCGAGTTCGTGGCCAGCCAGCTTTCCTCCAGCGTCTCCGGGTGCTCGGCGAGGTGGCCGAGGTGGCCCGTCACCCACCACATCGCCAGCACCAGGGCGCCGACGCCCGCACCCGCGAGCAGCGCCCGCGGCCGGCGCGCCTCGCGCGCCGAGAGGGCCCAGGCGAGCAGCGCCGCCCCCAGCGTGCCGCCCACCAGCAGCGAGGCCCGCGTCGGCGCGAGCCCGGTGGCGCGCGCCAGCAGGCTGGCCAGGTCCGCGTTGGCGCCCACGTCGAGCGCGAAGCGGTCCACCGTGTTCACGCGCCAGACGGCGGTGAGTCCCTTGAGCGTGGCGAAGGCGGCGACCGCGGCCACCAGCACCACCACCAGCGCCTTGAGGTTGCCGCCGCCCACGCGCACCAGCGTCTTGCTGATGCAGCCCGAGGACAGCACCATGCCGAAGCCGAACACCGCGCCGCCGGCGAGCGCCGACAGCCACAGCCAGTTGCGCGAGGCGTAGATCGTCTGCCGCGGCGAGACGATGCCGGCGCCCGCCAGCAAGGCGAAACCGAGCATGGCGACGGCCGCGGCCAGCGCCCATTGGCGCAGCCGCGTCCAGTCGCCGAGGGCCACCGCGTCGCTCACGGCGCCCATGGTGCAGAAGCCCGTGCCCTGCACCAGCGCGCCGAAGGCGGCCGAAAGAAGAAAGGCTGCCCACAGGACCTGGTGCGTCAGGGTGGACAGCTCCGCTGCCGTCATGCAGCGATTCTAGGGTGCCGCCCCCGCGCGTCAGGCCGCGGCGTAACCCGCATTGGGCAGCGCGCCCTTGAGCACCGGCAGATTCACCTGGCGCGGCGTGACCTTGCCGGCGCGGGCCTGCAGCCAGCCCTCGACCAGCTCCCACACGGGCGGGTTGCCGGCCTGCGCCGCCTCCTGCGCCACCGGCGCCCAGCCGGCCACCTTGTACTTGCGCCCGGCCTCCAGCGGCTTGCCGTTCAGGCGCATGTCCGAGATGCGCTTGCCCGCCGGCGCGCCGGGCTCGATCGCGTACTGCAGGCCGCCCACGCGCACCATGTCGCCGCCCTGCTGGTAGTACGGATCGGGGTTGAACAGGTTGTCGGCCACGTCCTCCAGCACGGTGCGGATGGTCTCGCCCGTCATCGTGCTGACCGTC
>NZ_DASSVG010000604.1:0-3326 GCF_035706265.1 Ramlibacter sp.
CAGCTTGATGTGCGCGGCCAGCCCGCCCGAGCTGGTGTTGGAGAGCGCGAAGATGCCGCCCATGCGCTGCACCGTCTTGTCGACGATCGCCAGGCCGAGGCCGGCGCCGGTGGCGGCCGTTCGGGCCGCATCGCCGCGGAAGAAGGGCTTCACGAGGTTCGGCAATGCATCGGGCGCCACGCCCATGCCGTGGTCGCGCACCTTCAGCAGCACCCATTCGTTGCGCGCCTTGGCGGCGATGTCCACCACGGCGATGCCGGTTTCGGGCGTCTTGCCGTAGCGGCGCGCGTTCTCCAGCAGGTTGGCGATCACGCGCGCCAGCTCCACCTCGTCGGCCAGCACCTGCAGGCCCTTGGGCATGTCGAGGTTGACGCGGATGTCGCCGTGGTCCTCGATCGCGTACATGCAGGCCTCGATCACGTCGTTGAGCACCACGGGCTTGAGCTCCGCGTGGTCCGGCCGGGCGTAGTCCAGGAACTTGTCGATGATCGCGTCGAGCTGGTCGATGTCGGCGGCCATGTGCTCGCGCGCATCCGGGTCCACCACGCTCATCTCGGTTTCCAGCCGCAGGCGCGCCAGCGGCGTGCGCAGGTCGTGCGAGATGCCGGCCAGCATGACGGCGCGGTCCTGCTCGATCTTGGCGAGCTGCTGCGCCATGCGGTTGAAGCCGATGTTCACCTCGCGGATCTCGCTGGTGACGGCCTTCTCGTCGAGGCGGCTGGCGTCGAAATCGCCGTCGCGCACCCGGCTGGCGGCGAAGGACAGCTGCTTGAGCGGCCGGTTGATCAGCCGCGCGATCACCGCGGCGCCGGCCAGCGACAGGGCCGCCGCCGTGATCAGCCAGACCAGCCAGGTCTTGCCCCCCACCTGCGAGAAGCGGGTGCGGTCCAGCAGCATCCAGTAGTCGTCCTTGTCGATCTTGAAGCCGATCCACAGGCCTTCTTCGCCGTTGACGTTGCTGGCCATGAGGGTGCCGCTGCCCAGGCGGTTGAGCAGCTCGTCGAGGATGCGGCGGTCCATCGCGCTGGCCGACAGCGGGGCGAACTTGTCCTTGGGCTCGCGCGGCAGGATGCGCACGCCTTCCTGGTCGGCCAGGGTCTTGATCAGGGAGACGCGGGCGATCGGGTCGGCGTGGACCAGGGCGGCGCGGCTGAGGTTCACCAGCGAGGCGATCTGCTGCGCCGTCTGCACCGCGCGCGGCTCGAACTCCAGCGCCCGGAAGGTCTGCAGCCAGGCGACGATGGAGCCCACCAGCAGCAGCGACAGCAGGAAGAAGGTGCGCCAGAACAGCGACAGGCCGACGCGCGGCCGCATCTCCAGCGGAGCCGGCGCGGTTTCCAGCGGGGCGGGGCTGGTTTGCTCTTGATGTTGCATGACGGCGCGGATCATGGGGGCGGACGAAGGAAGGACGAACGACTGGCGCTGATCAGCAGCCCATTGTGGGGCCCGAGAGCGACTTTGTCATTCCTCCTTCCGGCGCAGCCGTGGCTTTTGTCATGCCCGTGCCGCCTGCGGCGGGGAATCAGCCCGCGCCGTCCGGCACGAAGACGTAGCCGACCCCCCACACCGTCTGGATGTAGCGGGGCGAGGCCGGGTCGGCCTCGATCAGCTTGCGCAGGCGCGAGACCTGCACGTCGAGGCTGCGGTCGAAGGGCTCGAACTCGCGGCCGCGGGCCAGCTGCGCCAGCTTCTCGCGCGACAGCGGCTGGCGCGGGTGGCGCACCAGCGCCTTGAGCATCGCGAATTCGCCCGTGGTGAGGGGCAGCTCCTCGCCGTTCTTGCGCAGGGTGCGGGCACCCAGGTCGAAGGCGAAGGGCCCGAAGGTCACCACCTCGTTGTCGGAAGAGGGCGCGCCCGGCGCCTCCTGCGCGGGGCGGCGGCGCAGCACGGCGTGCACGCGCGCCAGCAGTTCGCGCGGGTTGAACGGCTTGCCGAGGTAGTCGTCGGCGCCGACTTCCAGGCCCACGATGCGGTCGACGTCCTCGCCCTTGGCCGTGAGCATGATGATGGGGGTGCGGTCGTTGGCGGCGCGCAGGCGCCGGCAGATGGACAGGCCGTCCTCGCCCGGCATCATCAGATCGAGCACGATCAGGTCCGCCGTCTCGCGCAGCATCAGCCGGTTGAGCGCCTTGCCGTCCTCGGCGAGGATCACCTCGAAGCCTTCCTGCGTGAGGTAGCGGCGAAGCAGGTCGCGGATGCGCGCGTCGTCGTCGACGACGAGGATCTTGTCGGTCCGTGCTGCAGCTTGCGTCATGGTTCTCCAGAGCCCTATTTGTAACAGCGCCGATTTTGCGGGTCAGCCGGGCCGTTTTCCCGTTTTCCCCAGTGCGCTTTTCACAGTGTTACAGATATTGCTCCACCCCTGTCGGCTTGACAAGCTGTATATGAAACCGTGGCAAGCGCGCGTGTTCTACCCGGCATGAAGCTGTTCGCCGCCCTCGCGGTCGTGGCCGCCCTGGGTGCCGCCGCGGCCGCGCCACCCCCGCCCGCACCGGTGCCGTCGCCGGTGCCGGTGCAGGACGAGGCGCCGGCGGCCGAACCCGGCCTGCGCGAGGCAGTGCAGAATTTCCTGCGGCTGGAGCCGAGCGCGCCGCCGTGGCACCTGAGCCCGGAAGAGCGCGCCGAGCTGCGCCGCCAGTTGAACGACTACGGGCACCCGCCTGCGGAGCCGCCCGTCCCACCGGAGAACCGATGACCCCAGCTTCCCGCCTGCTGGCGGCCTGCACCCTGGCGCTTGCCGCCGCGGGCGCATCCGCCCAGACCCTGCCGCCGCCCCAGAACGTCCTGCAGCTGCAGGCCAGCGGCACCGTCGAGGTCCAGCAGGACCTGCTCATGATGACGCTGACCACCTCGCGCGACGGCACCGATCCGTCCGCGGTGCAGACCCAGCTCAAGGCCGCCCTGGATGCCGCGCTGGCCGAGGCCAAGCGCAACGCACAACCGGGGCAGATGGACGTGCGCACCGGGAATTTCGCCCTCTACCCGCGCCACAACCGCGACGGCCGCATCAGCGGCTGGACGGGCACGACCGAACTGATCCTCGAAGGGCGCGACTTCCCCCGCATCACCCAGACCGCGGGCCGCATCAACACCATGACCCTGGGCGGCGTGAGCTTCGGCCTCAGCCGCGAGCAGCGGGCCAAGGTGGAAACCGAGGCCCAGGCGCAGGCCATCCAGCGCTTCAAGGACCGCGCCGCGGAACTGGCGCGCGGCTTCGGCTTCAGCGGCTACACCCTGCGCGAGGTGGCGGTGAACAGCAACGAACCGGGCTTCGCGCCGCGCATGCGGATGATGGCGGCGGAGGCGCGCGCGCCCGCGCCCGACGC
>NZ_DASSVG010000605.1:0-6467 GCF_035706265.1 Ramlibacter sp.
GGCAGACGGAGCAGTAGTTGTGGTACAGCGCCGCCGGCGTCTGCTGCGCGGCGCCGGGGCCGCGGTCGCCGGCCAGGGCCGAACTGCCGAGCCAGGAGGCGGCGAGCGCCAGGGCGGCGACCAGCCAGCGGCGGGCGGAACGGGACGAAATCGGGTTGTTGGACATGCTGTCTCCGGGACGGATCCCGGGGCCAGTGCAACTTCGATGCCAATGTGCGTGCGCCATGGCATGCCGCTTGCGTTTGCCTGACGTACGCCGGCCGGAGGGGCCGGCCCCGCCTCTGGAGACCCACCCTTCATGAACTCCCGATTCTCGAAAGCGAGCCGCCTCCTTGCGGTTCTGGGAATGGCCAGCCTGCTGCTGTTCGTCGGCTGCGCGGAGGCGCCCAAGGCACCGCCGGCCAAGAAGGCCGAAATTCCCGTCTACCCGCCGCCGCCCGAACAACCGCGCTTCTACTACGAGCGCACGATCCGCAGCAGCGCCGACGTCATGGCCGACGACAAGGACGGCTCGCTGCGCCGCGCGCTCACCGGCGAGAACCGCACCGGCGAGGGCCTGGACAAGCCCTATGGCGTGGCGGCCCGCAACGGCCGCGTGTACATCGGCGACACGGCCGCGCGCAACGTGATCATGTTCGACCTGAACACCAGGAAGTACAAGCGCATCGGCACCGACGATCCCGGCGCGATCCGCATGCCGCTGGGCATCGACCTCGATGCCAACGGCAACCTGTACGTGCTCGATGCCACGCTGAAGAAGATCTTCGTCTACGACGGCGAAGGCAAGTACCTGCGCGCGATGGCGCAGGACATCAAGTGGAGCCGCCCGGTCGGCCTGACGGTGGACACGGCGGGCCGGCGCATCTACGCGGTCGATGCCGGCGGCGTGGACAGCAACGACCACAAGGTGCGCGTGCTCGATCTCGAGACCGGCAAGCTGCTGCTGGAGTTCGGCACCCGCGGCAACGGCCCCGGCGAGCTGAACCTGCCGCGCGACGTGGCGATCGGCGCCGACGGCCTGGTGTACGTGGTGGACGGCGGCAACTTCCGCATCCAGGTGTTCGACAAGGATGGCAAGTTCCTCAAGACCTTCGGCGGCATCGGCCGGCGCGGCGGCCAGTTCGCGCGGCCGAAGGAGATCGCGGCCGACCGCGACGGCAACCTCTATGTCGTCGACACCGCCTTCGCCAACGTGCAGATCTTCAACCCCGACGGCCAGCTGCTGCTGGACGTGGCGGCGCGCGGCGACAACGACGGCCCCGGCCGCCTCATGCTGCCTTCGGGCATCGCCGTGGACGCCGACGGCCGCATCTACGTGGTCGACCAGTTCTTCCGCAAGATGGACGTGTTCCGTCCAGCCGGCCTGAGCGCCACCGCCCGCTATGGCGACCCCGCCGCCCCGCCGGCCCCGGCCACCGCCAAGGGCACCGCGCCGGCGGTGCGCTGAGCAAAAAGCCCGCAAGACCCTGCCCTGCTTCCGGGAATGGGAACGCCCCGATTCCCGGTTGCGGGAACCGTGGCCCGGCAAAGCTTGACGGGCGTCAACGGAATCGGGCCCACGCACCCCAAACCAAGCTCTTCGGCCCTGGCACACAAGCTGCGTCAACGGCCATGAGGGTTGCGGGAGGGTCCGCGGCTGCTTACCACGACTTCAAGGAGATGGATATGGGCTGGAATCACTGGGTCGCAAGGGCGACGACAAGAAAGGGCCTCGGTTCCCTGGCCGGCGCGATCGCGCTGGTGGCGGCGGCACTGATTCCCACGCTGGCTTCGGCGCAGGGCACGCCCGCGACGGGCATCGCGGCCACGAAGCACAACCTGCGTTCGGGCACCAACGGCCAGAACAAGTTCGAATCGACCGACGGCAACACCGAGATCTGCGTGTTCTGCCACACGCCGCACGGCGCCGACACCAGCGCCTCCGTGCCGCTGTGGAACCGCGTGCTCGCGGCCCCCGCTTCGTACTCCACGTACGACCAGCTCAAGACCTCGACGCTCGATGGCAAGGTGATGGCCGTGGGTTCCGTGTCGCTGGCCTGCCTCTCCTGCCACGACGGCGCCACCGCCATGAGCACGGTGATCAATGCGCCCGGCTCCGGCAACTACGATCCCGCCGGTTTCACCATGGCGGGCACGTGGAGCGGCGGCAACGTCAAGGCCACGGGCGAGATCGCGGGCGGCATCACCCTGATCGGCAAGGACCTGAAGAACGACCACCCGATCGGCATCCAGTACGCCGGCGGCGGCTTCTTCAACAACGGCGGCACCGCGGCCGGCGCGAAGATCGACCAGGACTTCAAGGACCCGCAGAGCGCCACGCTCAACGGCTCGCTCGTGTGGTGGGTGGACACGAGCGTCGGCACCGCCGGCACGCGCCAGAAGACGGACATGATCCTCTACACCCGCACCCTCGATGGCAACGACCAGCCCTTCGTCGAGTGCGCGAGCTGCCACGACCCGCACAGCGAGAACAAGACCTTCCTGCGCATCGAGAACACCGGCAGCGCCGTCTGCCTGGCCTGCCACACCAAGTAAGCACCACACGCGCCGCTCTCCGAGTGGCGCGCTTATTGCAGTACCGGGGCCGCAAGGCCCCTTTTTTTCACCTGTGAGGAAAGCGCCCATGAACATCGAGCAACAGCCGGCAGTCACCGCTCGGCGCACCGCGCACACCTCGCTGCGCCTGGCCCTCGCCGCCGCCTGCATGGCCGCTGCCTGCCACATGGCCTACGCGCAGAACGCTCCCGTGTTCGCCAAGGTCGGCGAAAGCGTGATCACGAGCGAGCAGTACGAAGCCGCCTTCCAGCAGGCCGCGCGCGGCAAGTTCTACCACGGCAATCCCTCGGAAGCCGCCATCGCGCAGCTGCAGCGCGAAGTGCTGCAGAAGCTGGTGGACGAGGCGCTGCTCCACGCCGAAGCGCAGCGCCGCGCGATCGCGCCCGATGCCGCCGCGGTGCAGAAGGTGATCGCCGGCTACGACGAGCGCTACAAGGACAGCGCGCAGTGGAAAGCCAATCGCGGGAAGGTGCTTCCCGATCTCGAGGCGAAGCTGGAACGCGACAACGTGATGGAGCAGCTCACCGCGCAGGTGAAGAACGTGCCCGCGCCGACGCCGGAGCAGCTGCAGAAGTACTACGACGACCACAAGGACAAGTTCACCTCGCCCGAGCAGGTGCACATCCGCCTGATCCTGCTGAAGGTCGATCCCTCGGCCCCGAAGGCGCAATGGGACGGCGCGAAGGAGGAAGGCGCGGCGATCGCCAAGCGCCTGCGCGCCGGCGCCGACTTCGCCGAACTCGCGCACCTGCATTCCGGCGACGACTCGGCCAAGCGCGGCGGCGACATGGGCTACATCCACCGCGGCATGCTGCCCGAGGCCGCCGAGAAGGCGATCGACGCGCTGCAGCCCGGCGGCACCAGCGATGCCATCGTGCTGCTCGAAGGCGTGGCGGTGATCCGGCTCGAGGCGCGCAAGCAGCCCGTGCTCAATCCCCTGGCGGCCGTGCGCCAGCGCGCGCAGGACCTGTACGTGCGCGACGCCGGCGAGCAGGCGTGGACCGCGCTGCTCGCGAAGCTGCGCCGCGACACGCCGGTGCAGCTCGACGAGTCGCGCTTCCTGCCGCTGGCGGCCAACACCGGGGACCCTGCGCCGGCTCGCTGAGCGGCGCGCGTCAGGCAAGTGAATGCAGCCGGCCCGATGGAAGCTCACCCTCATCGCCTGCGCGGCCGCGAGCTGCGCCGCGCAGGCCCAGATGACGGCGCCGTCGGACGCGGGCCAGCTGCCCGCCTCGGCGCAGCCCGCGGCCACGCAGCCCGCGGAAGCGCCGCCCCCCGAGACTGAGGAACCGGCGGCGCGCGCGTGGCGGCTGCCGCCCATGCGCGTCTCCGGCACCCTCGCCTACGACATGCGCGCGGTGCGCAGCGGAGGCGAGCCGAGCAGCATCGCCAACGTGCTCACCGGCACGATCGGCACCACCACCTACCTCTACGCGCCCTGGCTCGCCCTGGTGAACGGGTCGCTGGGCCTGAGCACCAGCGTCACCCACAGCGGCGCCGGCGCGCTGGGCGCGCCCTTCGACGATTCGGGCCCGCACGAGCGCCTGCGCACGCGCGAGAACTTCATCACCGGCGACGGCCGCCTCGACCTGTTCCCGCGCAGCCGCTTCCCGGCCGAGATCCACTTCTCGCGCCAGGACAGCCGCACCGACACCGGGCTCGCCACGCCGATCCAGTTCCAGCGCCAGAACATCGGGATGTCGGCGCGCTACCGGCCCGAGTCGGGCCTGTACAACCTGGCGGGCGCGTACGACCACCGCACGCAGAGCGGCTTCGGCTTCCGCAGCAAGCAGGATTCGCTGTCGGCGGACTTCAACACGCACTGGAAGGCCAACGAGCTGGCCCTGGGCGGCGCCTTCAACCGCGCGGTCACCGAAGCGCTGGACGACGACAGCCGCTTCAGCAGCCTGGTGGCGCGGCACACCTACTCGCCCTCCAACGCGCTGTCGGTCAACAGCACGGCCAACCTCACGCGCACCGAGCAGCGCGGCTTCGGCGACGCCGACCTGCAGGTGCTGCAGCTCGCCAGCGTGGGCCTGTACCACCCCGAGCGCTCGCCGCTCACCCTCACCGGCAGCGTGCGCGGCCTGGTGCTGCGCGACCAGACCTTCGACGCCCAGACCGACTCGGTGAGCGGCACCGTCGGCGCCAACTACGAAGTCAATTCCAACCTGCGCGTCACCGCCAACGGCGGCCTGACGACCACGCACTCCGGCAACGGCCAGTCCACCTTCTTCGCCGGCGCGCTGGGCGCCAACTACCAGGGCGATTCGCTCGAGTACCGCGGCATCCGCTACGACTGGTTCGCCAGCGGCACGGTGGGCACCTCGGTCGCCGACAGCGGCGTGGCCGGCAGCACCCACGAGCAGAGCCTCGGCTTGCAGGTCGGGCATTCGGCCAACCGCTCCTGGGCCCTGTCGCCGCGGTCCAGCCTCGGCCTGAGCGCGAGCCAGTCGCTCTCGGCCGCTTTCATCAACGGCAACGAGGACCAGGGCAGCGGCTTCGGCCTCGGCGACGTGAAGACCCTGCTCAACAGCGTGGCGCTCACGTGGCAGCAGAGCGGCGAGGGCAAGACCGGCTTCGCCCGCGCGTCGTACAGCGACTCGATGGAGCTCGGCGGCGGCGATGCCCGCTTCCAGCTGTTCAATTTCCAGGTTTCCGGAAACTTCGAGCTCGGCTACGGGCGCTCGCTGACGGCCGACCTCACCTACCAGCGCACGCACCAGCGCGCGGGCGACCTGCCCGGCCTGCGCGATCCGATCACGGGCGCCGTGCTGCGCACGCGCACTTCCGGCGTCTCGGGCGAGATCGCCTTCCACCAGAACCAGCTGTTCGGCGTGCGGCGCCTGCAGTTCGTCTCGCGCGTGAGGCTGGCCCAGGATGTGCTCCGACAACCCGGTCAGCTGCTGTCGATTCCCGATCGTGAGACGCGCCTCTGGGAGAACCGGCTGGACTGGAGCATCGGCCGGCTCACCACGCAGGTCGAGCTGCGGATGTCGCAAATCGACGGCCGGCGCGTGGATTCCCTGTGGTTGCGGGTGCAGCGCAATTTCGGCGACTGACCGGCAAGTGGAGGACAACCAGAGATGAGGGTGTGAGATGTCGCTATCGAGGATGAGAATGGCCCCCGCCGTGGCCCTGCTCGCCGGCGTGGCGCTCGCGGGCCTGCTGGCCGGCGGCGATGCACGCGCCGAATACGGGGACGTGGTGATCAACAACTACTCCGACAAGGCCGGCATGCGTCCGGTGGTGTTCCCGCACTGGTTCCACCGCATCCGCTTCCGCTGCAAGGTGTGCCACGCCGACCTCGGCTTCAAGTTCAAGGCCGGCGGCAACGAGATCAACATGGTCAAGGTGATCGACGGCCAGTTCTGCGGCGCCTGCCACAACGGCGAAGTCGCCTGGAGCATCGAGAACTGCAACATGTGCCACTCGGCCAAGTCGGGCACGCCCACGCAGGTGCACGAGAGCACCACCAACTCGCTGGTGGCGCCGGCCGCCGGGGAGAAGAAGCAATGAAGCCCCGCATCGTCCTCGCGGCCTTCGCCGCCGCCACCCTCGCCTGGCTCGCCGCGCCCGCCGCGGCGCAGGATCTCGCCGCCGGCAAGGCGGTCTACGAAGGCGCCTGCGTCGCCTGCCACGGCACCGGCGTGCTGGGCGCGCCCAAGGTCGGCGACGCCGCGGCCTGGTCGGCCCGCGCGGCCGGCGGCCTCGGCCCGCTGTTGAACAGCGCGAAGAACGGCCGCGGCAACATGCCCGCGCGCGGCGGCAATCCCGCCCTGAGCGACGCCCAACTGCAGCACGCGATCGCCTACATGCTGTCGCAGTCCAAGGGCGGTGCACCGGCCGCGGCCGCGCCGGTTGCCGCCGCGGCGAAACCGGCGGCTGCGGCTGCGGCCAAGCCTGCGCCC
>NZ_DASSVG010000606.1:0-2896 GCF_035706265.1 Ramlibacter sp.
TCAGGATGTCGGTGCCGGTGACGAAATACAGCAGGAAGGAGATCGGGCGGGCCGGCAGCGCGCTCAGGACGCCGGCGAAGCTGCTGCGCACCTGCTCCTCGGGCAGGCGGCTCACCTGCGGGCCGCCGTACCCGGCGATGCGGCTGGCGGCATAGGCCTGGTTCAGCACCGCGCGCTCGCCGTCGCGCTCGACCACCACCATGCCGATGTGCCCGTCGGCCGCGGGCACGACCACGACCGTCTCGGGGCTGGCGTCGATGCGCGGCTCGCTGTGGAAAGCGAAGATCAGCGCCATGACGACGCCGACCAGCACGGTCTCCAAGATTTACCTGGCCGGCTCTTCCACGCGCACCAGGAACTCGGTACCGCGCACGCCCATCACGCTGGCCGGGGTGCGCACGCGCATGGCGCCGGGCTCCTGCTTGACGATCTTGCCGGAGACCACCGCGAGCGAGCCCTTCTGCAGCGAAGCGTCGAACTGGCCGGCGTGCGTGGTGGTGTCGAAGCTGTAGCGGTCGATGCCGAGCACGCTGCGCGGCCCGGCCGACAGCAGGCTGTTGTCGAGGAAGGTGACGCCCACCGCGCCGTCGTCGCCGGTCACCAGCTTGTCGGCCTGGCGCACCGGCATCCCCGGCTCGGCGACGAGCGTTTGCCCGTTGCGCTCCAGGTGCACGCTGCCGCGCACGGTCTTGATCTGCCCGATGTCCTGGGCGTACGAAGCGGCGGCGAAAGCCGCCAGGAAGACTGCCAGGGTCCAGCGCATTGCACCCTCCCTCCAAGGTGGTGACGAGCGGATTCTATAATGACCGTCCCGACCGGCGACCGTGCACAATGCCCGACTTGGACAAAGCCACCATGTTTTACGCCCGGATGGGGGAGCTGCGCTCGCTGCGCCGCTTCCTGGAGGCCTTCTTTGCGCGCGCCGGGCTGGCCCATGACGATTGTTTACGCGTCAACCTGGTGCTGGAGGAGCTGTTCACCAACACGGTGAAGCACGGCTACCGGGAGGAATGCGATGCGCCGGTCTGGATCCGGTTGCGCGCGGCCCCCGGGGGGCTGCAGGTCACCTACGAGGACTCGGCGCCGCCCTTCAACCCCTACGTCGGCCTGCCCGATTTCGCGCCCGAGGCCACCCTGCGCTCGCGCAGGATCGGCGGCCTGGGGGTGCTGCTGACCCGGCGGCTGGCCAAGTCGCGCGACTACGCCTACCTCTACGGCCGCAACCGCATCCGGCTGGAATTCCTGCCGGGCTGAGGCGGCCGCGCCTTCGGGGAGTGCCCGGGGCCGGAATCGAACCGGCACGACCGGTTAAGGTCGGCGGATTTTAAGTCCGCTGCGTCTACCAGTTTCGCCACCCGGGCTGCGCTGCGCGCGCCGACGCTAACAGAAACGGTACCGCAGAAAGTGGAGGCGGAGGTCGGAATCGAACCGGCGTACACGGCTTTGCAGGCCGCTGCATGACCACTCTGCCACCCCGCCTGAAGGCTGAATAAAAAGGGAAGGTCCCGCCGGGACCTTCCCTATCTTAATCTGGAGCGGGAAACGAGTCTCGAACTCGCGACCTCAACCTTGGCAAGGTTGCGCTCTACCAACTGAGCTATTCCCGCATGGGTTCGTCGGGCGAATTATAAGGCCTGCCTCGCCCCCGCCTCAACCGAGGCGTCAGCTTCGCAGGGCGGCGTGCGGCAGCGCCCGGCGCAGGTAGTAGAGCATCGACACGACCGTCAGCACGGCCGCCACGTTGATCAGGATGGTGCCCAGCCACTGGCAGTCCACCACGCCGAACAGCCGCTCGTGGTACAGCAGCAGCGGGATGGCCACCATCTGGCTCAGCGTCTTCAGCTTGCCGACGAAGGCCACCGTCACGCTCTTCGACTGGCCGACCTTGGCCATCCACTCGCGCAGCGCCGAGATGGCGATCTCGCGGCCGATGATGATCAGGGCGACCAGCATGTCCACCCGGTTGAGGAACAGCAGCACCACCAGCGCGCCCATCACGATCAGCTTGTCCGCCACCGGGTCGAGGAATGCGCCGAAGGCCGACATCTGGTTGAGGCGCCGCGCCAGGTAGCCGTCGAGCCAGTCGGTCAGGCTGGCGAAGATGAACACCAGCGTGGCGACCTGGTTGCGGCCGTGCTCCGAAAGCCAGCTGTCGGGCACGTAGTACAGGCCGACGAACAGCGGGATCAGCACGATCCGCGACAGCGTGACGACGTTGGGAACGTTGAAAATCACGGCGCGGCGTGCAGGTGGCGGTAGATGCGCTCGGCGAGCGGCCGGCTGATGCCCGCCACCTTGGCGATGTCGTCGATGGCCGCGGCCTGCACCCCGCGCAGGCCGCCGAAATGCTCGATCAGCGCCTGACGGCGCTTGGAGCCGATGCCCGGAATCTCGTTCAGCATGGAGGTGGTGCGCGCCTTGCCGCGGCGCGCGCGATGCCCGACGATCGCAAAGCGGTGCGCCTCGTCGCGGATCTGCTGCACCAGGTGCAGCCCCGGATGCGAGGGCGGCAGCTGCAGCGTGCCTTCGCCCCACTCCAGGATCAGCTCCTCCATGCCGGGCTTGCGCTCGGGCCCCTTGGCCACGCCCACCACGCAGGCCTGGTGCAGCCCGAGGTCGTTGAGCGCCGCGCGCGCCGCGCCCACCTGGCCCTTGCCGCCGTCGATCAGGATCAGGTCGGGGATGCGGCCGCCCTCGGCGCTCACGCGCTCGTAGCGCCGCGACAGCACCTGGCGCATCGCCGCGTAGTCGTCGCCGGGCGTGATGCCGCGGATGTTGAAGCGCCGGTACTCGGACTTCTGCATTTGGCTGCGATCGTAGACCACGCAGGAGGCCACCGTCGCCTCGCCCATGGTATGGCTGATGTCGAAGCACTCGATGCGGCTCGCGCCCTCCG
>NZ_DASSVG010000607.1:0-4084 GCF_035706265.1 Ramlibacter sp.
AGTGAACCCGCCGCCACCACCAGCGCCGAATCGCTGCCTTGGTAGCGCACGTGCACGCGGCGCCGCACCTGCACCGCGCCGCCGGCCACCTGCTGGCGGCGCAGGTCCGCCTCCGCGGCGGCCGCGAGCGCATCCAGTTGCTCCTGCACTTGCGGCAGGTGCTCCGGCGCGAGCAGCAGTTCCACCGCCTGCTCGCGGATCACGTTCTGGTCCGCGAGCCCCATGCCGTACGCGGACAGCACGCCCGCCAGCGGATGGATGAACACGCGCGACATGCCCAGCGCATCGGCCACCAGGCAGGCATGCTGGCCGCCGGCGCCGCCGAAGCAGTTGAGCGTGTAGCGCGTCACGTCGTAGCCGCGCGCCACCGAGATCTTCTTGATCGCGTTGGCCATCTGCTGCACGGCGATGGCGATGAAGCCCTCGGCCACCTCCTCCGCGCTGCGGCCGGTGCGCCGCGCAAGCTCCTCGAACTTGCCGCTGACCGCCTCCACGCTGAGGGGCTCGTCGGCATGCGGACCGAACACCCTGGGGAAGTACTTCGGCTGGATCTTGCCGACCATCACGTTGGCATCGGTCACGGCCAGCGGCCCGCCGCGCCGGTAGCTCGCCGGCCCGGGGTTGGCGCCGGCGCTCTGCGGGCCGACGCGGAAGCGCGCGCCGTCGAATTCCAGGATCGAGCCGCCGCCCGCCGCCACCGTGTGGATGCTCATCATCGGCGCGCGCATGCGCACGCCCGCCACCAGCGTCTCGAACTCGCGCTCGAATTCGCCGGCGAAGTGCGACACGTCGGTGGAAGTGCCGCCCATGTCGAAGCCGATCACGCGCGCGTGGCCGGCGAGCTGCGCGGTGCGGGCCATGCCCACGATGCCGCCCGCGGGACCGGAGAGGATCGCGTCCTTGCCCTGGAAGGCATGCGCATCGGCCAGCCCGCCGGAGGACTGCATGAAGAACAGCTTCACGCCGGGCATCTCGCCGGCGACCTGCTCCACGTAGCGGCGCAGGATCGGCGAGAGGTAGGCGTCGACCACCGTCGTGTCGCCGCGGCTCACCAGCTTCATCATCGGGCTGGTCTCGTGCGAGGTGCTGACCTGGGTGAAGCCGGTCTCGCGCGCGATGGCAGCGGCGCGCTGCTCGTGCGCGGTGCTGCGGTAGCCATGCAGGAACACGATCGCCACGCTGCGCAGGCCGCGTCCGTGCGCCGCCGCGAGCGCCTGCCGCAGGTGCGCTTCGTCCAGCGGCTCGATCACGTCGCCGTGCGCGCCCACGCGCTCGTGCGCCTCGATCACCTCGCGGTACAGCAGTTCGGGCAGCACGATGTGGCGGTCGAACAGGCGCGGCCGGTTCTGGTAGGCGATGCGCAGCGCATCGCGGAAGCCGCGCGTGGTAACCAGCAGGGTCGGCTCGCCCTTGCGTTCCAGCAGCGCGTTGGTGGCCACCGTGGTGCCCATCTTCACGCATTCCACCTGCTCGGGCCGGACCGGCTCACCGGCCGGCAGCCCCAGCAGGTGGCGGATGCCGGCCACCGCGGCGTCCGGGTACTGCTCCGGGTTGTCCGACAGCAGCTTGTGTGTCACCAGCGTGCCATCGGGGCGGCGCCCCACCACGTCGGTGAAGGTGCCACCGCGGTCGATCCAGAACTGCCATTTGCGCTCGTCTCGGGTCATCGCCGGATTATGGAGAACGGCCGGAGCCCCTAAACTCGGCCGTCGAACAACGATGGGGACCCGATGCGGCGCTTCCTGGATTTCCTCTACGACGCCTGCGCCTGGCTGGCGGCGCTGGCCATGATCGGCGTGCTGCTGATGGTGCTGCTGTCCATCGTGAGCCGGCAGATCGGTTTCCACGTCCCGGGCACCGATGCCTATGCGGGCTACAGCATGGCGGCGGCGGGCTTCCTCGCGCTGGCGCACACCCTCAAGCGCAACGAGCACATCCGGGTCACGCTCCTGCTCGGGCGCCTGCAGGGCAAGGCCCGGCGCGGGCTTGAGCTGTGGGCCCTGACGGTGGGCGTGCTGCTCTCGGGCCTGTTCGCCGTCTACTCGGTGCGGCTGGCCTGGAATTCGCGCGCCTTCAACGACATCTCCACCGGCAACGACGCCACGCCCCTGTGGATCCCGCAGCTGACGATGGCGCTCGGCACGGTGATCCTGCTGGTGGCCTTCCTCGACGAGTGGGTGCAGGAGCTGCGCGGGCAGCGCAGCACCGCGGGCAGCGAGGAGGCCCTGCACAATGAGTGACTTCGCGATCACCGCCATGCTGATCGTCTCGCTGTTCCTGCTTCTGGGCAGCAGCGTCTGGATCGGCCTCACGCTGGGCGGCGTGGCCTGGATCGGCATGCAGCTCTTTTCCTCGCGGCCGGCGGGCGACGCCATGGCCGTCACGGTGTGGGGCTCCGCATCGAGCTGGACGCTCACCGCCCTGCCCCTCTTCATCTGGATGGGCGAGATCCTCTTTCGCACCAAGCTGAGCGAAAGCATGTTCCGCGGCCTCGCGCCCTGGGTGGCACGGCTGCCGGGACGGCTGCTGCATACCAACGTGATCGGCTGCACCATCTTCGCCGCCGTGTCGGGATCGTCCGCCGCCACCTGCGCCACCATCGGCAAGATGACGCTGCCCGAACTGGACCGGCGCGGCTATCCCGAGGACATCACCATCGGATCGCTGGCCGGCGCCGGCACACTGGGGCTGCTGATCCCGCCCTCGATCATCATGATCGTCTATGGCGTGACGGCGGACGTCTCGATCGCGCGCCTGTTCGTGGCGGGAATCCTCCCGGGGATCGTGCTGGCGTCGCTTTTCTCGGGCTATCTCGCGGTGTGGGCCGCCATGAACAGGAAGCGCGTGCCGCCCCCGGACCGCACCATGGGCTTCGCCGAGAAGATGAGCGAATCGCGCCACCTGATTCCGGTGGTGCTGTTGATCGCGGCCGTGCTCGGCTCGATCTACACCGGCATCGCGACGGCCACCGAGGCGGCGGCGGTGGGCGTGGTGGGCTCGCTGATCCTCTCGGCGCTGCAACGCTCGCTCACCTGGGCCACCTTCCGCGACTCGCTGCTGGGGGCCACCCGCCTGTACTGCATGATCGCGCTGATCCTCGCCGGCGCGGCGTTCCTCACGCTTTCGATGGGCTACATCGGTCTGCCGCGGCACCTGGCGGAATTCGTGGGCTCGCTGGGGCTGTCGCCCTTCATGCTGATGGTCGCCCTGGCGATCTTCTACATCGTGCTGGGATGCTTCCTCGACGGCATCTCGATGGTGGTGCTGACCATGGGCGTGATCCTGCCGACGGTGCAGGCGGCGGGCTTCGACCTGGTGTGGTTCGGGATCTTCGTCGTGATCGTGGTGGAGATGGCGCAGATCACGCCGCCGGTGGGCTTCAACCTGTTCGTGCTGCAGGGGATGACGGGCAAGGAAATCACCTGGATCGCGCGGGTGACCGCGCCCTTCTTCCTGCTGATGTGCGTGATGGTGCTGCTGCTGTGGTTCGTGCCGCAGTTGGCCACGTGGTTACCAGGGAAGATGTGAGCTGAGTCGGTCTCACGCCGCCACGCCCACATCCAGCTCCTGCAGCCACGCCGCCACCGCGCCGCCCACCACATCGGCACCGCGAAGGATGTCGCCATCCACCGCGAGCAGATGGTCCATCCCGCGCACGACCTCGAGCCGCGCATCGGGCTTGCCGGCCTGCAGCCACTGCGCATGCTCCACGCCGACCTGCACGTCGGCCGACCCGTGCACCAGCATCACCGGCACGTGCAGGCCGCCCAGCACCGCCGGCGGGTCGTGCCGGAACCAGGACATGAGATAAGGCTGCACGCTCGGGCGGAACAGCAGGAACAGCGCATCGGGCACGTCCTCCACCGCCTGCTGCGCCTCCAGCGCATCGAGCGCGGCCAGGCCGGAAGCGGCGATGTCCTGCGGCAGGTGCTCGGTCATCTGCCGGCGCATCAGCGCCGAGGCGCGGCTGCCGGCGCCTGCGATCGACACCACCGCCTGGGCTTGCGCCGGTTCGGCGGCCAGTGCGGCGATCAAGGCGCCTTCGCTGTGCCCCACGAGCGCCAAGCGGCCGAAACGCTCGTCC
>NZ_DASSVG010000608.1:0-5481 GCF_035706265.1 Ramlibacter sp.
CTATGGCCGCCTCGTCCCCTCGCGCTTCAAGCCCGAGCTGCGCCAGATGGTGATCAAGGACCCGGTGGGCCCGGTGGCCGCCTTCACGCCGTGGAACTTCCCGATCAACCAGGTGGTGCGCAAGGTCGGCGCCGCGCTCGCCGCCGGCTGCTCGATGCTGGTCAAGGCGGCGGAGGAAACGCCGGCCGCCCCGGCCGCGCTGATCAAGGCCTTCGCCGATGCGGGCATTCCCCCGGGCGTGCTGGGGCTGGTGTACGGCAACCCGGCCGAGATCTCCAGCTACCTGATCCCGCACCCGGTGATCCGCAAGATCACGTTCACGGGCTCCACGCCGGTGGGCAAGCAGCTGGCCGGGCTGGCCGGCCAGCACATGAAGCGCGTGACGATGGAGCTGGGCGGCCACGCCCCGGTGATCGTCTGCGAGGACGCCGACATCGCGCTGGCCGTCAAGTCCGCCGGCGGCGCCAAGTTCCGCAACGCCGGCCAGGTCTGCATCTCGCCGACGCGCTTCCTGGTGCACGAGAGCGTGAAGAACGAATTCGCCCAGGCGTTGGCAAAGTACGCGCAGGGCCTGAAGGTGGGCGAGGGCCTGGCCGAGGGCACGCAGATGGGGCCGCTGGCCAATCCGCGCCGCCTGACCGCCATGACCGAGTTCCACACCGACGCGGTGGGCAAGGGTGCCACGGTGCTGGCCGGCGGCAAGCGCATCGGCGACGCGGGCAACTTCTGGGAGCCGACGGTGCTGGTCGACGTGCCGCTGGAAGCCAAGCTGTTCAACGAAGAGCCCTTCGGGCCGGTGGCGGGCATCCGCGGCTTCACCAGCCTCGACGAGGCGATCAAGGAGGCCAACCGCCTGTCCTACGGCCTCGCGGGCTATGCCTTCACCAGGTCGCTCAAGAACGCCGACCTGCTGTCGCGCAGGGTCGAAGTGGGCATGCTGTGGATCAACATGCCGGCCATGCCGAGCGCCGAGATGCCTTTCGGCGGCATCAAGGATTCGGGCTACGGCTCCGAGGGCGGGCCGGAGGCGCTGGAGGCCTACCTGAACGCGCGCTCGGTGGCGGTGATGAACGTCTGAGTCCCGCGCACCCCGCTCAAGAGCCCGGCCTGGCCGGGCTTTTTTCTTGCGGAGCGGGCGCGGCGGCGCGCCCGTCGGGCTCGGCCATCGTGACGATGCGGCGGGCCGCGCGGCGCGGACTATCATCGTCGGCGACTGCTGGAGACAGTGCTCATGCCTTCCCAGATCCCGATGTCGTCCCTGGGCCTCGCGCGCGTGCCGCTGCTGGCGGGGCTGACGCAGCAGAGGCTGGACGCGCTGGCCGCGCAGTGCACCTGGCGACGCTTCGAGCCGGGCCAGCTGATCCTCTCCCGCCACGCCAGCGCCGGCGACGTGCACCTGATCGTCGACGGCTGCGTGCGCATCCATGTCTACGCCGCGGACGGCCGCGAGGTGCTGTTCACGCAACTGCACGAGGGCGCCATCGTCGGCGACTTCGCCGCGGTGGATGGCGGCGAGCGCTCGACCGACGCCCACGCCAGCACGCGGGTGCTGAGCGCCTCGCTCTCCGGCGCGGAATTCAAGCAGCTGCTGCGCGAGGAGCCGTCCGTGGAGGAGCGCTACGTTCGCTACCTGGTGGGGCTGGTGCGCATGCTCACCGACCGCGTGATCGAGCTGAGCACGCTGGCGGTGCAGAACCGCATCCGGGCCGAGGTGCTGCGGCAGGCGCAGGCCGCGACGGAGCCGGACAGCGACTTCGCCCGGCTGGAGCCGGCGCCGCGCCACGCGGACCTCGCCGCGCAAGTGGGGACCACGCGCGAACAGGTCACCCGCGAGCTGTCGGCGCTCACCCGCCAGGGCCTGCTGCAGAAGACCGGGCGCGCGCTGCTGGTGACCGACCTGCACCGGCTGCAGGCGCTGGTGCGCGGTGCCACAGAGGGGGCGGAGGGCGCCTTCGCCTCAGCGCCAGCCTATGCGCACAGGGCCACCGTGCGCGGATCCGGCTCGCCGTCGTAGAAGCGCTGCAAGGCCTGGCCGAACACGGCTTCCTGCGGGGCGGCGAGCGAGAACAGGGTGAGGCAGGAGCGGAACTTGAGGTCGTCGGGCGAGCCCAGGATTTCGTGCGCGCTCTTGCCTGGCACGGCCAGCATCAGTGCGCAGCATTCGCGCAGGCGCGGCCCCAGCACCGGGTGGGCGAGATAGGCGCGCGCCTCCTCCAGCGACGCGATGCCGTAGAACTGCGCCGTGCTGCTGAAGCCCAGGCCCTTCAACTGCGGGAACACGAACCACATCCAGTGGCTGCGCTTGCGCCCCGCGCGCAGCTCGTCGCGCGCGGCCTCGATCGTGTCGGCCTGGGCATCGACGAAGCGCTGCAGGCGGAAGGGATCGGTCATGGCGGGCCGGGCCGCAGCGTGCGGCCGCTCAGGGCTTGATCGGAGAATCCTTGTCCGGCACGTGCCGGTGGCCCACGCCGCCCTGGTCGCCGGCGTCGCCCCCGTGCAGCAGCAGGGTGACGAGCACGGCCGACGCGTCGCGCGCCTTCAGGGCGTGCTTTTCGCGCGGGGGCAGCACGATCACGTTGCCGGGCCGCAGCTGGCGCACGCCGCCGCCCATCACCACGTCCACCGCGCCTTCGAGGCAGTGGATCGTGCACTCGTCGTCGACGTGGTGCATCGGCTGCTCCTGGTGCGCGGCCAGCACGATGTGCAGCAGCTGGATGCGGTCGGTCTTGATCAGGCTCGTGCTCACCGTGCCTTGCAGCTGGTTGCCCAGCGGCGCGACGTTGATCACGTCGAGGTGTTTCGCATGCGGCAGGGCCATCGTTCGCCTCGCGTCCGTTTCGCTCAGCGCAAGACTAGCAAACCTAGCGCGGATAAGGTGCGATTTCTCCCTTGCTGGCGTTGTCGCGCAGGGCCGCCTGGTGCACCTTGGCGTTGGCCAGCGCCCAGGCCTTCAGGTGCTCGATGTACTCCTGGCGCTCGGGGTCGGTCTTGACGAACTCCGGATGCCATTCGCTCTGGCGCCAGTCGGTCACGGTGGAGGGCACGAAGTCGACCGCCTCCGGGTTGACGGTGTAGTTGACCCACAGGTACTCGCCGGCCTTGAAGAAGCGCTCCTGAACCTCCAGCACGGTCTTGGGCACCTTCACTTCGTTCTCCTGCATCCACTGCCAGGCGGCACGGTCCATCAGGTCGCGCGGCTTCACCTGCAGGTAGCGCACCAGGTGGTTCATGAGCAGGCAGTCCTGCGAATGGACGGGGCCGCCCAGGGTGGTGCGGAACAGCGTGTCCTCGCGCTGGCAGGTGCGGTCGCGCCATTCGACGGGCTTGCCGGGCTCGGTGGTGGCACGGGCGTAGAAAGTGCCGATCAGGCGCTTGGACGCGTCGAACTGCACCAGGTAGTAGCCCTTGTAGGTGGAGCCGTTCGGGATGCCGTCGGAGCTGGCGGCCTTGCCCGAGTGCTCCGCCACCACGTTCCACTGGCCGGGCGGCAGCGCGATGCGCAGCTTGCCGATTTCCAGCGCGGAGCTCACGACCCCGCCCTTGGTGGCCTCGGCGGCAGCGGCGGCACCCCCAGCCAGCAGGAAGGCGGCCGCACAGGCCGCGATGAGCATTTTGCGCATGTCTCCTCCATCCAGTTACAGGCAATGCTAGGAATCAGCGCGACGGCGGGGGAGGGCCGGTGGTGACATCGGACGTGCTACTGCCTGCGCGACTTCATGGCACTTTCGGTTGAAACTGCAGGCAGATGTACCATGGTGTAAGTAGGTGTGTCAGGTCTCGAACGGAAGCTCCGCTTTGGAGGGAAACCCACTTTCGTGCCGGACGGCGGCCCCCGGCCGCGGCTGCCGCTGGCAAGATGCGCCGCAATCAGGAGGCGCGCATGTCCAACCACGTCTACAAGACCCTCGAGCTCACCGGTTCCTCCCCCACCGGCATCGAAGATGCGGTGAATGGCGCCATCGCGAAGGCGGCCGAGACGGTCCGCAACATCCAGTGGTTCACCGTGGAGGAGACGCGCGGCCACGTGCAGGACGGCAAGGTGGCCCACTGGCAGGTGACCATCAAGGTCGGCTTCACGCTGGAGTAGCGCCGGCGGGCGCCGGCGGGCTCAGGGCGCGGCGCCTTCGGGCAGCTGCCAATCCGGGTTCCAGGCCACCTCCCACAGGTGGCCGTCCGGGTCCTGGAAGTAGCCGGCGTAGCCGCCATAGAAGGTGTCCTGCGGCGGCTTGACCACCACCGCGCCGGCGCGTGCCGCCAGCGTCATGGCCTCGTCCACCTCCAGCCGCGAGCCCACGTTGTGCGCCAGGGCGAAGCTGGTGGGACTGCGCGGGCCCACCGGCAGGCCGCTGTCGTGCGCCAGGCTCGCGCGCGGCCACAGGGCCAGCCGCAGGCCGCCTTCGAGCTCGAAGAAGGCGACGGCGCCATGCTCGAACTGCTGGCCGACGATGCCGTCGCTGCGCCAGCCCAGGCCGTCGCGGTAGAAGGCGAGGGCGCGCTCGAGATCGTCGACGCCCAGCGTGATCAGGGTGATGCGCGGTCGCATGCGGGGCCTCCCATGCGGTGTCAGGGCAGGCGCTGCGCGGCCTGCCAGGCCTGGATCTGCGGCAGGAACGCCTCGCGCCGGCGCAGGCTCTCGGGCGGCCAGTACGCCGTGCGGTCGTAGAACTCCGGCACCGCGGGCGTGCCTTCGGGCAGCACCACCCAGGGCTGCTTCGATGCCGTGAAGATGTGGATGTCCGGCGGCAGCGCGTCGGGATCGTCCAGCGTGCCCACGCGCACGAACTTCAGCACCGGCCCGGCGCCGGCATAGTGGCTCCACAGCGCCACGTGGCAATGGGGGCAGCGGGCGATCTGCTGGCCGAGTCCGCTTTCGGAAGGCGTGTGCACCTGCAGCACTTCGCCGGCGAGCAGCTCGATGCGGTCGCTCTCGATCAGGGCGTTGAGCGCGAAGGACGCGCCGGTCTCGCGCTGGCACCAGCGGCAGTGGCAGCAGTGCACGAACAGCGGCCGCGAAGTCATGCGGTAGCGGACCTGGCGGCAGTCGCAGCCGCCTTCGAGGGAGAAGGGCGCAGGCTCGGACATAGTGGCTTGGCGCGGAGTGTGGCACCGCGCCGGGCGGGCCGCAACGTCCGGCGTCGCGAGGCGCCCCGCCTACTCCTGCGGGCGCAGCCACTTCTCCAGCGTCACGCCGTGCACGGCCGCGCCGTACATGCCGTCGCGCAGCGCGCGCTCGTGGTAGCCGTGCTCGTTGTAGAAGCAGCGGGCTTCGTCGTTGGCCAGCCGGGCCTCCAGCACGACGCGCGCGGCGCCGGCCGCGCGGGCCACCTCTTCCAGCCATTGCAGGATGGCGCTGGCGATGCCGAGGCGGCGCCGGTCCGGATCGACGGCGAGCAGCAGCAGGTGCGCCTCGTCCTCCTCGTACTTCATGATGCCGAAGCCGGTGACGCGCTGCGGCTCGCGCACGACCGCGACGTTGATGGC
>NZ_DASSVG010000609.1:0-5476 GCF_035706265.1 Ramlibacter sp.
GGCTCCACCACCAGCGCGCGGGCGAGCGAGACGCGCTGCTGCTGCCCGCCCGAGAGCTCGCCGGGATAGCGCTGCGCGAGCTGCGAGAGCCGGGTGGTCGCGAGGATGGTCTCCGCCCGCTGCTGCGCCTCGCCCTTCGCCAGCCCGCGCAGCTTCAGGCCGTAGGCGACATTGTCGAACACCGTCATGTGCGGCCACAGCGCGTAGCTCTGGAAGATCATCGACATGTTGCGCCGCTCGGGCGGGTCGCTGCGCCCCGGCGCGGAGATGCGCCGGCCGCCGACGCGGATCTCGCCGGCGTCGGGCTCGATGAAGCCGGCGATCAGGCGCAGCGTCGTGGTCTTGCCGCAGCCGGAGGGCCCGAGCAGGCACACCAGCTGGCCCTTGTCGACCGCGAGCGAGAGGTCCTTCACCACCGCCGCGCCGGCGTAGCGTTTCGACAGGGCGTCCAGTTCCAGGAAAGCCATTCGTTGTCTTTCAGCGCAGGGCCGGCAGGCGCGGGCCGCCCAGCAGCGGCAGCCGGGTGGCCAGCAGGACGACGGCGAACGAGACCACCAGCAGCAGGATCCCCAGCACGGAGATCGCGCCCATGTCGCCGCTTTCGTTGAGGTCGTAGATGATCACGGACACCAGCTTGGTGTTGGCCGTGGTGAGCAGGATCGTGGCCGAGAGCTCGCGGATGGTGCCGATGAAGACGAAGCACCAGGTGGCGATCACGCTGGTGCGCAGCAGGGGCGCCGTGATCAGGCGCAGCGTCTTCAGCCGGCTCGCGCCGAGGATGCGGCTCGCGTCCTCCAGCTCGGGATGGATGCCGTGGAAGGCCGCCGCCATCTGCTGGTAGCCGGCCGGCATCTCGATGGTGAGAAAGGCGATCAGCAGGATCCACAGCGTGCCGTACAGCATCAGCTGCGGATGCGAGTAGGTGAGGAACAGGCCCACGCCGAGCACGATCCCGGGGATCGCCACCGGCGCCGTCGCCAGCATGCCGAGCCAGGGCGCACCGCGCACCGGGTTGCGCGAGACCATGTAGGCGGCCAGCAGCGCCAGGCCGGTGCCGATGGTCGAGGTGGAGAACCCGAGCAGCATCGTGTTCCACATCGCCAGCCGCGTGGCCGAGAACTCGAAGAAGACGAAGTGGAAGTTGTGCAGCGTCAGGCCCGCGACGCCGTTCTTCGTCAGCGCCGTCCTGGCGAGTGCCGCGTAAGGCAGCAGCACGGTGAGCGACAGCACGACGAAGGCGAAGGCCAGGGCCAGCGGCATCCACCCCCTCAGGCGCGTGACGCGCGGCTCGCCGCTCTTGCCACCCAGCACCGTGTAGCCCTTGCGCCCCAGCACCCAGGCCTTGCCCTGCAGCAGCAGCACGGTGATCAGCAGCAGGGGCAGCGAAGCGGCGGCGGCCAGCCCCGGCTTGGGCGGGTACTGGAACAGGCTCCAGATCTTGGTGGTGATCACGTGGAAGCCCGCCGGCAGCGCCAGGATGGCCGGCGAGCCGAACATGGTGAGCGCCTGCAGCACGGCGATCAGCGAGCCGGCCAGCATCGCCGGCAGCACCAGCGGCAGCGTGATGGTGCGCAGCGTGGTCCAGCCGCGCGCGCCGAGGATGGACGAGGCGTCCTCCAGGTCGGAAGGGACGCGGTCCAGCCCGTTGGCCACCAGCGTGAAGACGTAGGGAAAGGTGTAGCAGGCGATGGCGAACACCAGCCCCTCGAAGCTGTAGATGTCGACCAGCGCGTCGTAGGGCTGCGCCCCGGTGAGCGCGCGCCAGGCCACGTTGAGCAGGCCGCTGTTGGGAGCGGCAAGGATCTCCCACGCGATCGCGCCCAGGAAGGGCGGCGTCACGAAGGAGGCCATCACCAGCGCGCGCACCAGCCGCCGGCCCGGCAGGTCGGTGCGTGCGACCAGCCAGGCGAGCGGCGCCGCGACCGCGCAGGACAGCGCGCCCACCGCCAGCGCCATCGCGATCGCCACGCCGAAGGGCTTGCGCAGCGTGTTGTCGGTGACGAGCGTGGCGAAGTTGGCCAGCGTGAACTGGCCGTCCTTGTCGACGATGCTGTAGTAGCCCAGCCAGCCGAGCGGCAGCACCACCAGCACCACCAGCACCGCGGCCAGCACGTAGAACGCGGGCCGCAGCAGGTCGAGGCGGAACTGGGGCCTTGCGAGGGCAACCGGTGCGTCCGGCAGGGCGACCGACATCTTGCGTCAGGTCCCGAAATACTCTTCGTACTTCTTCTTGATCGTCTCGGCGTCGAGCTGGGTCGGGTCGGAGTTCAGCAGCTTGATCTGCGCCAGCGGCGTGCGCCCGGCCTTCTCCTTCACCTCGGGGTGGAAGGAGCGCAGGCCGCCGATGTCGCTATTGAGCTGCTGCGCCTCGCGCGAGAACATGAAGTGGTAGAACAGCTTCGCCGCGTTGGGGTTGGGCGCGTTCTTCAGGATCGCCGCGTTGCCGATCACGAGCGGCGTGCCCTCCGGCGCATAGACCGGCTCGATCGGCACCCCGCTTTCCTTCAGCAGGAAGACGTTGTATTCGTTGCCGTCGGCCATCACGGGGCGCTCGCCGGCCGCCAGCTTCTTGGGCGGCTCGGTGGAAGACTGCACCTGCATGATCTTCTGCTTGCCCAGCTGCTCGAAGTACTTCCAGCCCAGGCTGGACTGCGACAGCGCCTGGGTGCCCGTCATGATGGTGCCGCTGTAGCCCGGGTGCGCCTTGACCATCTTGCCGGCCCACTTCGGGTCGAGCAGGTCGGCGTGCGACTTCGGCGCCTGCTCCTTGGGCACCAGCTTGGTGTTGTAGGCGATCACCGAGAGGTGGGCGCGGTAGGCGGCGAACTGGCCGTCCGCGTCGCGGTACTCCTTGGGCCAGAACTTCGCCACGTCGCTCGGCACGGCCGGTTGCAGCCAGCCCTGCTTCTTGAAGTGGATGAAGTGCACGGCGTCCGACGTCTCCACCACGTCGGCGTTGTAGATCCTGCTGCCGTATTCCTGGTTGATGCGCTGGAAGATGCGCTCGGCGCCCGAGCGCTCCACCTGCACCTTGATCCCCGGGTACTTGGCTTCGAAGGCGCGGGCGAGCTTCTCCGCGACCTGGATGTCGGTGGCCGAATACCACACGACCTTGCCCTCCTTCTGCGCGGCGGCCACCAGCTGCGGCGTGGCTTCGTAGGGGGCGGGAGCTTGGGCCGAGGCCGCACCCGGGACGAGCGCGGCCGCGATCGCCAGCGCGGCGACGACGGACTTCACTGACATGCAGGTCTCCTTGTCTGCGGCTTCACGCTGGCCGCGGGAAGCCGATATTGGAGACGCGTTTTTGAAGTGTCAACAGTTCAGACCATAACGTCGACAGCTCGTGGAGACGGAAGGCCCAAGCGAAAACCCGGAGGGGGAAAACCAACTGCCGGACGCAGAGGACGCGAAAGATACGCAGAGGACGCAAAAGAGACAAGAAAACCTTTAAAAGGCTTTCTTTCGCGTTCTCTGCGTACCCTTTGCGTCCTCTGCGTCCGGAAGTCGGTATCGATTCAGCCTCCGCCCACCATGTCCTCCGCCCGCACCCACTGGTCGAACTGCTCGCCGGTGACGTGGCCCGAGGCGATGGCGGCTTCGCGCAGGCTGGTGCCTTCCTGGTGCGCCTTCTTCGCGATCTGCGCCGCCTTGTCGTAGCCGATGTGCGGGTTGAGCGCCGTCACCAGCATCAGCGAGCGGTCCACCAGCTCCTGGATGCGCTCGCGGTTCGGCTCGATGCCCTTCGCGCAGTGCTCGTCGAAGCTGCGCATGCCGTCCGCCAGCAGGCGCACGCTCTGAAGGAAGTTGTGCGCGATCATGGGCCGGAACACGTTGAGCTCGAAGTTGCCCGAGGCGCCGCCGATGTTGATCGCCACGTCGTTGCCGAACACCTGGCAGCACAGCATGGTCAGCGCCTCGCTCTGGGTGGGATTCACCTTGCCCGGCATGATGGAGGAGCCCGGCTCGTTCTCCGGGATGCGGATCTCGCCGATGCCGCTGCGCGGGCCGCTCGCCAGCCAGCGGATGTCGTTGGCGATCTTCATCAGGCTGGCCGCCAGGGTCTTGAGCGCGCCGTGCCCGTGCACCAGGGCGTCGGCCGCGGCCATCACCTCGAACTTGTTGGGCGCGCTCACCAGCGGCAGGCCGGTCAGGCGCGCCAGTTCCTCGGCCACCTTCTCGGCGTAGCCCTTGGGGGCGTTGAGGCCCGTGCCCACCGCGGTGCCGCCCAGGGCCAGCTCGCACAGGTGCGGCAGGGTGGCGTGCAGGTGGCGGTCGGCCTGCTCGAGCTGGGCGACGTAGCCGGAGAACTCCTGCCCCAGGGTGAGCGGCGTGGCGTCCTGCAGGTGGGTGCGGCCGATCTTGACGATGCCCATGAAGTCGCGCGACTTGCCGGCCAGCGTCTCCTTCAGCTGCGCCAGCGCGGGCAGCAGCTTCTCCTTGATCGCCGTCACCGCCGCCAGGTGCATGGCGGTGGGATAGACGTCGTTGGACGACTGGCTCTTGTTCACGTCGTCGTTGGGATGCACCTTGCGGCCCTCGCCGCGGCTGCCTCCCAGCAGCTCGCTGGCGCGGTTGGCCAGCACCTCGTTGACGTTCATGTTGGTCTGGGTGCCCGAGCCGGTCTGCCACACCACGAGCGGGAATTCCTCGCCGTGGCCGCCCTGCAGCACTTCGTCGGCGGCGGCGATGATGGCGGCGGCCTTGTGCTGGTCCAGCAGGCCCAGCAGGTGGTTGACGACGGCCGAGGAGCGCTTGATCTGCGCCAGCGCCCGGATGATCTCCCGCGGCTGGCGTTCGCCGGAGATGTCGAAGTTCTGCAGCGAGCGCTGCGTCTGCGCGCCCCACAGGCGCTCGGCCGGGACCGCGATGGGCCCGAAAGTGTCGTGTTCGATGCGGGTGGCCATGGAACACCGTAGCAGTTTTGGCCTGCCGGTGGTGGCAGTCCGACGCACGTCAAGGAAATGGCGCGGGGCTCCTCCCGAATGGGCAGGCGGCGGCCGCAGCCCGCCCCTACTGTGTTCCAATCCCGCGGGACAGGGTGGGGTGTGGAAAAAAGAATTCATTCGACGAGGCGGCGCGCGCCTCCGCCGGGCGCGCTGCGCGCCACTTGCGCACTGGGCCTCGTGCTCGGCCTGGCTGCCTGCGCGCACGACGAAATCCACCGCATCCCGCGCGAGTCCCACGTCTCCTCCACCAGCGCCAGCCCCCTCGCCCGCTCCGAGCGCGAGGCCGACATGAACCGGCAGTGGCAGAACAGGACCCTGGCCGAACTGCTGGAAGCCTATGGCCGTCCCAAGATGGTCATGAACATCCCCGGGGGCGGCATGCCCCCCAGCTTCGCCGTGGTCTACGGGCCCGATCCGGCCAGCGGCTGCATCGACGCCTTCGCCGTGAGCTCCCGCGGCGAGCCGGTCGTGCGCATCTACCCCTGCCGCTGACCGCAGCAGCCCCCGCTTCGGGCTGAATCGCCACCGGC
>NZ_DASSVG010000610.1:0-5690 GCF_035706265.1 Ramlibacter sp.
CGCGGAGACCGCGACGAAAGTGCCGGCGGCGGGGTCGTTGCGCAGCGCCTGCGTGGTCGCGTCCGAAACGCTGCGGCTGCCCGGCTCCCGCCCCGGCCAGGCGGCGGGGGAATAGCGGGCGAACAGCGTCATGTCCTCCCCGCGCAGGGCGACCAGGCCCTGGGCGCCGAGGTCGATCGGCGCGAAGATGGCCTTGAAGCAGTCCACCAGGCGCAGCGAGCCGATCGCGATGCCCGCGAAGGACCCGTCGGGGCGGTCGATCCGCTTCGCCACCACCACCGTCCACGTCCCGTTGACCCGCCCCACCAGCGGCCTGGAGATGACAAGCGTGGATCCCGATGCCTTCAGGGCCTGCTGGAAGTACTCGCGGTCGGCGACGTTCACCGGCCCGCCCGGCGGCAGGTTGGTGCCCCAGCGCAGCGCACCGGTGGCGTCGGCGATCCACAGGTCCTGGAAGTCGTGCAGCAGGAGCTTCTGGTGCGCCAGGTAGGCCGTCAGCCGCTGCGGCTGGATCGGCCCTTCGCGCAACTGGTGCACCACTTCGCTGCCGATCGCCGCCAGGCCGACATCGAGCTTGTCCAGCATGCCCGAGACGGTGATCGCGACCGAGCGGGCCAGGTTCTGCGTGGTCGCCTGGGCGTGGGCCTCCTGCTGGCGCAATCCCTCGAGCAGGGCAGCGCCCGCCAGCAGGTAGACGAAGGCGTTGACCACGAGGAGGCCCGCCACGAGGCGGGCGGCGATGGATAGGCTGGGGGAGCGCATGTCCTTGCGCGCGCCGTCTGCGCGCTACTGCACGGCCCCATGCTTGACGGCGACGCGGCGGGCGGCCTTGCGCGCCGTCAAAGCCGCGCGCGATCGGCCGCGGGCGCCGCGCGCCGGTGCGCCTTCCTTCACGCCGGCGCGGCGGCGGCGCTCAGGGCTGCATCAGCAGCCGCATCGTCCTCTGCCCCACGCGCCGCTGCGGCGGCAGGCCCTTGGCCACGAACTCCTGCTCGATCGCGTCGCGCGTGTTGCGGCCCATCACGCCGTCGGGCGTGACCTGCGCGTGCCCGCGCTGCGCCAGCCAGGCCTGCAGCTCGCGCACCTGGGCGCGGGTGAGGCCGGGGTCGTCGGTGGGCCAGGCCGTGGCGAAGTCGCGGCCGCCCGCGATCTTGTGCGCCAGCAGCGCCACTTCCATCACGTAGCGTTCCGAACGGTTGTAGCGCAGGATGGTCTCGAAGTTGCGCGAGACCAGGAAGGCCGGCCCGGGCAGGCCCACGGGCAGGAAGGGATACATCTGCGGGTCGTTGTCCAGTTGCAGCGTCACCGGCTGGCCCTCGGCGGTCAGCACGCGCCAGCCCTGCGCCATCCACTGCGACAGCGGCCGGGCGCGGTCCGCCAGCCGGATCGACTTGCCGGAGGCGGCGAACTCCGCCTGCTGCGCCTGCGGCACGGCCACTTCCAGGTACACCGGGGCGTTCAGGTCCCAGCCGCCGCGCTGCTTCAGGTGGTTGGCCGTGGTGGCCCAGGCGTCGGCCTCGGAGTTGATGATGTCGGCCACGCCGTCGCCGTCGAAATCCACTGCCAACTGCTCGAAGCTGTCCGGCACGAACTGCGTGCGGCCGAAGGCCGCGGCCCAGGAGCCCTGCCAGTTGTCGGTGCGCACCCGCTTGTCGCGCAGCACGCGCACCGCGGCATAGGCGCGCTCGCGCGCGACGCAGGAGCCGGTGCCGGTGGCCGACGTCGGGCAGGGCCGCAGGCAGGCGTAGCTGAGCGCCGCATCGAGCACCGGGATCTTGCCCTGGGCCGGCCCGAAGTTGGTCTCGATGCCGTAGATCGCGACCACGATCTCCTTGGGCACGCCGAACTGCGATTCGATCTTCTGCAGCGTCTGCGCCTCGCGCGCGAGGATCGCGCGGCCTTCGCGCACCCGGTCCTCGTCGGTGGTGGCGGCCAGTTCGTCCCACCAGAAGGTCGGCTCGCCGGCGGCCACCTGCATGGACTGGCGCACCCGGTCGTCGTACTTGCCGGTGGCGGCGATGCGTTCGAAGTCGGCCCGGCTCAGGGGCCGGCCGGCGGTGGAGGTCTGCTCGGCCAGGCTCTGCACGCAGGCCGAGAACTGCTCGGGCGTGAGCGGCTGCTCGGGCGGGCTCTGGGCCCAGGCAGGGATGGACAGCGCGGCGGCGAGCGCGGCCGCCAACAGGCAGGGTGAGAGGAAAAGGGAAAGGCGCGTGGGCATGGCGGCCAATATAGAAGGGCCCTTGCGCGCCGTGGGGTCGCTGGCGCCGCTCGTAACAGTGGCCCTGGCGCGGCAGCGCACGCCCGACCGGCGGGCGGCAAGGCAGGGCAAGCGGTCCTGTTACACATTGAAATTACGGGAAACTTGCTCTCACACCGGAGGCGCGTGCACGCGCATGCGTCGCATCGTCTCCATCAAGAACCAAGTCGTTGCAGCCGGCCGGCCATCGGCCGGCGGGAGAGGGAGACATCCCGTGAAAATCTGGCACAAGATCCTGGTGGCCCCCGGCGTGGCCATCGCTTTCCTCGCGGTCCTCGGCGCCGTGGCCTTCCTGATGCTGCGGCAGCAGCACGACAGCCTCGACGGGCTGGTGACGCAGCGCATGGCCCGCTTCGAGACCGCCGCCGATGCGGCGCGCGACATGGCGCAGGTGCATTCCGGCGTCTACCGCCTCATGACCTGGATGGCCAACTACGACGAGGCCCGCATCAAGAGCTCGCTCGAGGGCCTGCGCAAGCAGATCGACGAGGTCTCGGGCGGCCTCGCCAAGCTCGGTGCCGGCGACCTCGGCGCCGACGAGCGCCGGCTGGTGGAATCGGTGCAGCCCCTGCTGGCCAAGTACCGCTCCACGGTGGAGAAGGGCGTCGACCTCGGCACCGTCGACATCGCCATCGGCCTGATGTCCTTGCAGAACGCGGACACCCAGTTCCAGACCGTGGTGCGCGACCTGGAGGAACTGGTGGCGCTGGAGCAGCGCCTGGCGCGCGAGAACTACGAGGCGGCCGGCGTCGCCTACGAGCGCACGCTGCTGGTGCTGGGCGCCCTGGTCGCCGCGGCGGTGGCCGCGGCCCTGCTGGTGGCGCTGAAGATGAGCCGCAGCATCGTGCGGCCGCTCAACACCGCGATCGCCACCGCCAACCGCATCGCCGAGGGCGACCTCACCGTGAAGGTGCGGGCCACCGGCACCGACGAGTCGGCCCAGCTGCTGCGCGCCGTCGCCGCCATGAACGACGGCCTGCGCAAGCTGGTGGGCGAAGTCTCCAGCGGCGCCCGCATGGTGGCCGACACCAGCACGCAGATCGCGCACGGCAACGTGGACCTGTCGCAGCGCACCGAGGAACAGGCCAGCACGCTGGAAGAGACGGCCAGCTCGATGGAGGAACTCACCTCCTCCGTCACCCAGAACGCGCACAACGCGCGCCAGGCCAGCGAGCTGGCGCGCGGCGCCGCCGACGTGGCGCGCAAGGGCGGCAGCGTGGTCGGCGAGGTGGTCAGCACCATGGACGGCATCTCGGCCTCCTCGCGCAAGATCTCCGAGATCATCGGCGTGATCGACGGCATCGCCTTCCAGACCAACATCCTGGCGCTGAATGCCGCGGTGGAGGCGGCGCGCGCCGGCGAGCAGGGCCGCGGCTTCGCCGTCGTGGCCGGCGAGGTGCGCCAGCTCGCGCAGCGCAGCGCCGAGGCCGCGCGCCAGATCAAGGGCCTGATCGGCGACTCCGTCACCAAGGTGGATGCCGGCAACAAGCTGGTGGACACGGCCGGCAAGACGATGAACGAGATCGTCGCCGCCGTTACCCGGGTGAGCGACCTGATCGCCGACATCGCCGCCGCCAGCCAGGAGCAGAGCTCGGGCATCGAGCAGGTCAACACCGCCGTCACGCAGATGGACCAGGTGGTGCAGCAGAACGCCTCGCTGGTGGAGGAGTCCACCGCCGCGACCGAGGCGATGAAGGAGCAGGCCGGCACGCTGCTGCAGCTGGTGGCCCGCTTCCGCCTGGGCGAAGACGAAGCGCCCGCCGCTCCGGTGGAACGCGCCCGCCCGGCGCAACCCGTGATGCCCTCGATCCAGGTGCGCAGGCCGGCGGCCGAGCCGCTGGCCATGCCCGCCGCCCCGATCGCGCAAGCCCACGCGCAGGCACCGCGCAACGGCGCGGGCTGGCAGGAGTTCTAGGCCACCGAGGCGCCCTGGACGCCGTGCCGCGCCAGGGCATCCGCCACGAAGCCCGAGGCCTTCATCTCCTCGACGAAGCGCGCGAGTTCAGCGGCGGCCGCTTCGCCGCGGCTGCGCGCGCAGCCCATGGCCTGGCGGATCACCATGAAGCGGCCCGGCAGCAGCCGCAGGCCACCCAGCGGCGCCGCATCCTTTTCCAGCTGCTGCTTCACGCCCGCGGCCACCTCGGCGCCGGAGTCGAGGAAGTGCTGCAGCACGGCCTGCGAGGACGGCGCGTGCACCAGCTGCGCCTGCTTCAGCTCGCGCGAGAGGAACAGGTCGTAGGCGCTGCCCTTGCCCGCCACCACGCGGATGCCGGGGCGGTCCACCTCCTCGTTGGCCTGCAAGGGCGAATCCTGCCGCACCAGGAAGCAGCCTTCGATCAGCACGTACGGCGGGGTGAAGCGGATCGCTTCGCCGCGCAGCGGGTCGATGGCGAAGAAGCCGATGTCGGCCGCCTCGCGCGCGACCGCGTCCACCGAGGCGCCGGCGGTCTCGAACACCGCCAGCTCGATCGCCACCCCGAGCCGCTCGGCGAAGCGGCGCGCGAGGTCCACCGACACGCCCTTGGCGGCGCCTGTGGCGTCGCGGCCGGCGAGCACCGCGTTGCCCAGGTTGATGGCGGCGCGCAGCCGGCCCGTGGGCGCGAAGGCGCGGACGATCTCGGGTGAAGTCATGGCAGCTCCTCTGGCGGCCGATGGTACCCGGCCGGGAGCGCAGCCCCCTGCGCCTGCAGGGGAGCGGAGACGACAAAGCCGGCGCTTGGCCGGCTTGCGTCTGGTGCCCAGGAGAGGACTCGAACCTCCACGGAGTTACCCGCTAGTACCTGAAACTAGTGCGTCTACCAATTCCGCCACCTGGGCATTTCAGGAGTCCGGGATTGTAGAGCATTTCGGAGGCCCACCGCGGCGGCCGTCACAATCGCGCCATGAATGACCGACCCGTCCTCCTGCAAGCCCTGCCCCTGATGCCGTCACTGGAGCGGCAGCTCGCCGAGCGCTACACCGTGCACCGCCTGCCCGCCCCCGGTCCCGACCGCGAGGCGTATCTGCGCGAGCGCGGCGCCGGCTACGACGGCCTCGTCACCTCCGCGGCCCATGGCGCGGATGCGGCCCTGATCAACGCCCTGCCGCGCCTGCGCGTGATCTCCAGCTTCGGCGTCGGCCTCGACCAGCTCGATCTCGCCGCCGCGGCGCAGCGCGGCATCCCGGTGGGCTACACGCCCGACGTGCTGAACGACTGCGTGGCCGACCTCGCCTTCGGCCTGCTGCTGGCGATCGCCCGCCGCATCCCGGAGGCCGACCGCTTCGTGCGCGCGGGCCGCTGGAGCGCGCAGCCGCCGACGCCCTTCCCCTTCGGCCGCCAGGTGAGCGGCGCCAGGCTGGGCATCCTGGGTCTGGGTCGCATCGGCCGCACGATCGCCAAGCGCGCGAGCGGCTTCGAGATGGACGTGCGCTACCACAGCCGCCGCCCGGTGGA
>NZ_DASSVG010000611.1:0-3679 GCF_035706265.1 Ramlibacter sp.
AGAAGGCGGCGTTCGAGAGCCCCAAGGTCGCCGCCCACGGCGACCTCGCCTGCACGGCCGCGATGCAGCTCGCCAAGCCGCTCAAGCGCAACCCGCGCCAGCTGGCCGAAAGCCTGCGCGAGGCGCTCCTCGCCACCCCCGCCTTCCAGCAATGGGTCGACGCCGTCGAGATCGCCGGCCCCGGCTTCCTCAACATCCGCCTCAAGCCCGCCGCCAAGCAGCAGGTGGTGCGCGAGGTGCTGGCTGCCGCCAGCGGCTTCGGGCAGCAACCGCTGCACGGGCGCCGCATCCTGGTCGAATTCGTCTCGGCCAACCCCACCGGCCCGCTGCACGTGGGCCACGGCCGCCAGGCGGCGCTGGGCGACGCGATCTGCAACCTGTACGCCACCCAGGGCTGGAACGTCCACCGCGAGTTCTATTACAACGACGCCGGCGTGCAGATCCAGACGCTCGCCACCAGCGTGCAGCTGCGCGCCCGCGGCCTGAAGCCGGGCGACGCCGGCTGGCCGGAGAGTGCGTACAACGGCGACTACATCCAGGACATCGCCGACGACTTCCTGGCCCGGAAGACCGTGAAGTCCGACGACCGCGAATACACCGCCAGCGGCGATGTCGAGGACCTGGACGGCATCCGCCAGTTCGCCGTGGCCTACCTGCGCCACGAGCAGGACCTGGACCTGCAGGCCTTCGCCGTGCGCTTCGACCAGTACTACCTCGAGTCCAGCCTCTACACCAGCGGCAAGGTCGACACGGTGGTGCAGCGCCTGCGCGACAACGGCAAGACCTACGAGCACGAGGGCGCGCTGTGGCTCAAGTCGACCGAGTACGGCGACGACAAGGACCGCGTGATGCGCAAGGGCGACGGCAGCTACACGTACTTCGTGCCGGACGTCGCCTATCACATCACCAAGTGGGAGCGCGGCTTCACCAAGGTGGTGAACATCCAGGGCACGGACCACCACGGCACCATCGCCCGGGTGCGCGCGGGCCTGCAGGCCGCCGGCGTCGGCATCCCCGAGGGCTATCCCGACTACGTGCTGCACACGATGGTGCGCGTGATGCGCGGCGGCCAGGAGGTGAAGATCTCCAAGCGCGCCGGCAGCTACGTGACCCTGCGCGACCTGATCGAGTGGACCAGCAAGGACGCGGTGCGCTTCTTCCTGCTCTCGCGCAAGCCGGACACGGAATACGTGTTCGACGTCGACCTCGCGCTGGCGCAGAACAACGACAACCCCGTGTATTACGTCCAGTATGCGCACGCGCGCATCTGCTCGGTGCTGGCGGCCTGGGGCGGCGACGTCGCGACGCTCTCGGGGGCCGACCTGTCGTCGCTGGAACACCCGGCGGCGTTGAACCTCATGCTGCAGCTCGCCCGCTATCCCGAGGTGCTCACCGCCGCGGCGGCCGATTTCGCGCCCCACGACGTCACCTTCTACCTGCGCGAGCTCGCCGCTGCCTACCACAGCTACTACGACAGCGAGCGCATCCTGGTGGACGACGACAAGCTGAAACAAGCCCGGCTGGCGCTCGTGGCCGCGGTCGCGCAGGTATTGCACAATGGACTGGCTGTGCTCGGGGTGAGTGCCCCGCACAAGATGTGAGCATGAAACAGAAGCAAAGCGGCAACGTCTTCGTCGGCATCATCATCGGGGTGGTGATCGGCCTCGCCGCCGCCCTGGCGGTGGCGGTGTATGTCACCAAGGTCCCCGTCCCCTTCCTGAACAAGGCGCCCGGCCGCTCGGCGGAGCAGGACGCGGCCGAATCGCGCAAGAACCAGAACTGGGATCCCAACGCGCCCCTGTACGGCAAGAACCCGGCCAAGCCGCTGCCGCCCGCGCCGGGCATGGCCGCTTCCGCGCCGTCCGCACCGGGCCCCGCCACGGCCACGGCGCCCAAGCCGGCCGAGGCGGGCCGGGGCGCCGAGCAGGCCAGGGACAAGGAGCCCCTGCCGCCCGCCGTGGCCGGCCGCCCGGTGCCGGCCGACCCGCTGGGCGACCTCGCCGCCGCCCGCTCGGCCTCGGGCAGCGATCCGTTCCTCTATTTCGTGCAGGCCGGCGCCTTCCGCACGCCCGAGGACGCCGAGGCCCAGCGCGCCAAGCTGTCCCTGATGGGCGTGGAAGCCAAGGTCACCGAGCGCGAGCAGTCGGGCCGGCAGGTGTACCGGGTGCGCGTCGGTCCGTTCAACAGCAAGGACGACGCCGACCGGCAGAAGGAAAGACTGGACCAGGGCGGCTTCGAGACCGCGCTGGTGCGCGTCCAGAGGTAGCCGGGCGCGGCCCGGCGGCGGAACCAAGCCCGTCCGGCCCGCTCAGAGGGTGTTCAAGGAGTCACATCGCAATGAATCGACGGGAATTCACGGCCGCCGCCGGCGCCACGCTGGGAGTCGCTGCCCTCGGCCTGCCGGGGCTGGCCCTGGCGCAGTTCAAGCCGGAGGAGGGCAGGCAGTACCACACCCTCGACAAGCGGGCGCCGAGCGACGGCCCGGCCGGCAAGATCGAGGTGATCGAGTTCTTCTGGTACAGCTGCCCGCACTGCAACGCCTTCGAGCCGCGCCTTTCCGCCTGGACGAAGAAGCTGCCTGCCGACGTGTACTTCCACCGCGTCCCGGTTGCCTTCCGCGACGACTTCGTGCCCCAGCAGCGCCTGTACTACACGCTGGAGACGCTGGGCAAGGTCGACGAGCTGCACGCCAAGGTGTTCGACGAGATCCACAACAAGCGCCAGCCGACCAACCGCGAGGAGCAGATCCTCGCCTTCGCCGAGAAGAACGGGCTCGACCGCGCCAAGTTCCAGGAGATCTACAACTCCTTCTCGGTCCAGGCCAAGGCGCGCCGGGCCCGCCAGCTGCAGGACCAGTACGAGGTGCAGGGCGTGCCCTCGATGGGCGTGGCCGGGCGCTACATCACCGACGGCGACATGGCCGGCAACATGGACCGCTGCCTCCAGGTCGTCGAGTACCTGGTCGCCGAGGCCCGCAAGGCCAAGTAGAAAAGTTCGCAGATCCGGCCTTCGCCGATCGTCGAGAGAGCCCGCGCACGCGGGCTTTTTCGTCTCGGATGGATACAATCCAGCAAGATTCGTGCCTCTATGAAGAACAAGACCGCCAGCCTCCTGCTTGCCCTGTCCCTCGCCTTCGCCCTGCTTCCCGCCGGCGCGGAGCGGGCCGACCGCAACAAGCCCATGAACGTGGAGGCCGACGCGCTGCGCTACGACGACCTCCAGCAGACCAGCGTGTTCACCGGCAAGGTCGTGGTGACCAAGGGCACGATCGTGATCCGCGGCGCGAAGATGGTGGTCAAGCAGGATCCCGAGGGCTACCAGTTCGGCACCGTGACGGCCGAGCCCGGCAAGCGGGCCTACTTCCGCCAGAAGCGCGACGGCGTGGACGAGTACATCGAGGGCGAGGGCGAGACCATCGAGTACGACGGCAAGGCCGACCGGGTGAAGTTCATCGGCCGCGCCGAGATGCGGCGGCTGCGCGGCGCTGCGGTCAACGACGAGACCAGCGGCTCGGTGATCACCTACGACAACGGCAACGACCAGTTCACCGTGGAAGGCGGCTCCGTCGCCGGCGCCACGCCTTCGAACCCGGGCGGCCGCGTGCGCGCGACGATCGCGCCCCGCCCCAGCGCCTCGGCGCCCGCCGCGCCGCCGGCCCCTCCCGCCAGCCTGCGTCCCA
>NZ_DASSVG010000612.1:0-20725 GCF_035706265.1 Ramlibacter sp.
CGCCGCTGTGCGGCGAATCGAGCACCAGGGGGGCGCTGCCCGGGAGGGTTCGGACGAGCGATGACATCATCCGCCCATTGTCGCCGACCGGCGAAGCGGGTTCAGCCGTTGCGGTCCGCGCCCGGCGCGCTGCTGGTCCAGCGCACGCGGCCGCCCGCCTCGCGCGTGACGCTGCCGTTGGACCACACCACGTGCTTGCCCGCGCGGCGGCCGTCGGCATCGCTGCCGCCGCCGGACCATTCGATGGTGCCCACCGCACGCGGCGCCTCCTTGACGCTGGCCACGCGCTGCACCGAGGGCGCTTCCTTGAGGCTGGCGACGCGTTGCACCGAAGGCAGCTTCGGCAGCGGCGGCAATTCCAGCTTGCCGCCCGCGAGTTGCTCCGCCTGGCGCGCGCCGGCGCGCACGTTGGCGATGTGGCGCTGGGTCTCGACCGGCAGGTTCGGATGGCTCACGCCGTTCCAGCGCGCCCGCGCCTCGCTGGAGAGGTTGTAGTAAATCGAGATGCCTTCGCGCAGGCGGGCCGCGCGTTCCTCGCCACCCAGGCGCAGGCCGGCGATGCGGCGCGCGCTCCACTCGCCGGCTTCCTTCAGCAGCGTGGCGGCCGCGTGCACCGCCTCCACCGGATCGTTGGGGTTGCGCACGCCCAGCGCCCGCGCGGTGGCCGGCTCGAGCTGTGCCAGCCCCTGGCTGACGACGCCGTTGCGGCCCATGCCGTCGCGCGGCACCCAGCTGGTCTCGGCGGCGATCACGCCGTACACGTCGCGCCAATCCAGGCCCACTTCGGCCAGGCCCGCGCGCTCCGCCGCCGCCTTGGAGAGCACCAGGCGCGACTGCGGGTCGGGCGTCTTCACCTCCCGGCTGCCCACGCGCACCGTCACCCAGTCCAGTTGCGCACGCAACCGTTCGTAGTACGCGCGCAGCGTCTGCGACGCGGAGGCCGTGGTGGCGGCCTGCGCCGGCGCGGGCAGGACGGCAGTGCCGGCCATGACGGCGATGGCCAGCGCGGCTTGCGCGGCCCACGATGCGACGACGGCGGTTGACGGCTTGATCCCCATGGCTCCCTTCCTCGAACAGCCATGTCAGACCCGTCCGACAGGAGAGGTTCAGCCGTCGGCCGTGAAAACGACACGGAAACGCTGTCGGATGCGTCCGACAGCGTTGTAGGAGGTCAACGCAGAGTCAGGCTTGCGCGTATTCGCGCCGCAGCAGCTTGGCTGCCTCGACCATGGCGGCCAGCTTGCCTTGCGCCACTTCGCGCGGCAGGTACTTCATGCCGCAGTCGGGCGCCAGCACCACGTCTTCCGGGGCCACGTGGTCCAGGGCCCGGCGCACGCGGGAGGCCACCGTCTCGGGCGTCTCCACGTTCATGTCGTTCAGGTCGAGGCAGCCCACCAGCACCTGCTTGCCCTTCAGTTCGCGCAGCACGCGGGTGTCGAGCCCGGACTGCGCCGTCTCGATCGAGACCTGCCGGCAGCGGCAGCCCGCCAGCTCGGGCAGGAAGGAGTAGCCGCTCGGCCGCTGGTGGATCACCGCCGCATAGCCGAAGCAGATGTGCACGCAGGTCGTGCCCTGCACGCCCTCCAGCGCGCGGTTGAGGGCCTGCAGCCCGTACTGGCGCGCCTTCTCCGGGCGCGCCTGCATGTAGGGCTCGTCGATCTGCACCACGTCCGCGCCGGCGGCGAACAGGTCGCGGATTTCCTCGTTCACGGCCACGGCGTAGTCCAGCGCGGCCTCTTCCTCGCTGGCGTAGAAATCGTTCTGCGCCTGCTGCAGCATGGTGAAGGGGCCCGGCACGGTGATCTTGGTGCGGCGCGTGGTGTGGGCCTTGAGGAACTTCAGGTCCTCCACTTCCACCGCATGGCGCCTGCGGATGCGGCCGACGATGCGCGGCACGGGATTGGGATGGCCCGAGCGATCGAGCGCGGTGCCCGGGTTGTCGAGGTCCACGCCTTCGAGCGCGGTGGCGAAGCGGTTGGAATAGCTTTCGCGGCGGATCTCGCCGTCGGAGACGATGTCCAGCCCCGCCTCCTCCTGGAAGCGGATCGCCAGCAGCGTGGCGTCGTCCTGCGCCTGCGCCAGCCAGGGCTCCGGCAGGCGCCAGAGTTCGCGCGCGCGCACGCGCGGCGGGAAGCGGCCGGCGAGCTTCTGCCGGTCGATCAGCCATTCGGGTTGCGGGTAGCTGCCGACGATCGTGGTGGGAAAGAGCATGCGGCCTCCTGTGGGTGGCCGCAATCTGGCACAGCGGTGCGCCCGCCGCAACGGGAGCGCCCTAGTTGACGGAGCGGCGGCGCTCCGCGTACGCGCCGCCCGCGCCCAGCAGCGCTGCGATGGCCCAGAACAGCGGCGCCAGGCCCACCGCGCTGCTGAAGGCGCCCACGGCCAGCGGCAGCACCGTCTGGCCGAAGCCGATGATGGCCATGCGCAGGCCCACGGCCTCGCCGGTGCGCTCTGCCGGCGCGCTGACGTGCAGGAGACTCATCACCACCGGCTGGCCGCACCCCAGCACGGCGCCCAGCACCGCGGCCAGCGGCAGCATCGTGCCCAGCGTCACGCAGAAGGGAAAGGCCAGGTAGCCCAGCCCGGAGAGCACCAGGGCCGCGCCGATCAGGCGCCACTCGCTCACGCGCCGGGCTATCCACGGCAGCGCGAGCCGCACCGAGGCGCTGCCGACGCCGAAGCCGCCGGCCACCAGCCCGATGGCGGTGGCCGAGAGGCCGATGCGCGCACCGTGCAGAGGCACGAGGAAGGTGAACAGGTCCCAGCCCGCCGCGACCAGCGAGCTCACCACCAGCACAGCGCGCAGCCGGGGCAGCCGCAGCAGGTCCAGCACCGCCACGTCGTGGCCGCGCGGCGCCGGTGGCGGCCGTGGCACCTCGGGCGCCCGCCGCAGCAGCGTGCCGGCCGCGAGCGGCAGCAGGGCCAGCAGCGCGAAGGTCCAGCGGTAGCCGATCACGTCGATGGCGGCGCCGGCCAGCATCGGGCCGAACAGGGCCGACAGCGAATAACCGACCGCCGTGAGCCCGAAGGCGCGCGTGCGGCCGGCCGCGCCGGCGAGGTGGCCGATCGCGTTGTTGATCGCCACGTTGAGCATGGTGAACGAGGTGCCGATCACCATGCTGCCGACGGCCAGCCCGGCGAACGACTGCACGGCAGCGATGACGAAGCCGCCGGCCGCGAGCGCGGCCAGCGACCACAGCGCCGGCCGCAGGTAGCCGATGTGGTCGATCCGGCGGCCGATGTGGGCGGCCGTGAAGGTCGGCACCAGCATCAGCAGGCTCATCAGCACGCCGACGGTCACGGTGGAGCCGTTCAGGTGCAGGGCGTCGAGCGAGATGGCGAGGCGTGCGCCCGCGAAGCTGGCGTGGCTGACGATCACCACCAGGATCAGGCGCAGGGGGGAAGCGGGAGCGGAAATTTCTGCAGGCGGCAAGGGACGGAACGACGGCACCGATGTTAACTTGGCCACGCCGGCCGTCGTCGGCGGACTACAGAAGCTTCGTCCCTTTGCCGCGGCGTTCGTGCACGTGCGTGGGTAGAGTTGCCCCGGAAGGACACGCCATACATGCCCTCTTCCAGCAAGAACAAGGACCTGCGCCTGGCCGTCGGCGTCGCCGCGCTGGTGGCCGCCTGCGGCCTGCTGCCGCTCGCATGGCACTACTCGCACCGCACGCAGGGGCCGGACACCCGCGTGGCCGGCGGCCCGGCGGCGACCGCACCCGAGGCGGAGACGGAGCCCCCGCCGCCCGGCGCGGAGGTCGTGCCGCCGGAGGAATCCGAATCGGACCGTGGCCCCGCATCGGCTTCGCCCGCGGGGCCGACGCTCTCCTTCGGGCGCGCGGCCGGCCTGCACCTGCAGCCCGATCCGCTGCACCTCAACGCCAGCGCCGCCATCGCGGTGGACGTGGCCAGCGGCCAGGTGCTGGCGCAGAAGAATCCGGACGTGGTGCTGCCGATGGCCTCGCTCACCAAGCTGATGACGACGCTGCTGGTGCTGGAGGCGAGGCAGCCGATGGACGAAGTCCTGACGATCACCGAGGAGGACGTGGACAACGAGCGCCACAGTCGCTCGCGCCTGCGGGTGGGCACCCAGCTCACGCGCGAGGAAGCGCTGCGCCTGGCCCTCATGTCCAGCGAGAACCGCGCCGCCCATGCGCTCGGCCGCGCCTACCCTGGCGGGCTGCCCAAGCTGCTGGAGGCGATGAACGCCAGGGCACGGGCGCTGGGGATGGCCAGCACCACCTACGCGGACCCGACGGGCCTGTCCAACCGCAACCAGTCCTCCGCGCGCGACCTCGCCGTGCTGGTCGCGGAAGTGGCGAAGAACCCCCTGATCCGCGAGTTCTCCACCACGCCGACGCACCTGGCCGAACTGGGTGGTCGCAAGCTGCAGTACCTCAACTCCAACCGCCTGGTGCGCAACCGCCATTCGGGCTGGGACATCGAACTGCAGAAGACCGGCTACATCGTGGAGGCCGGGCGCTGCCTGACCATGCTGACCAAGGTGGGCGGGCACGATGTCGTCATGGTGCTGCTGGACTCCGACAGCAACGGCACGCGGCAGGCCGACGCACAGCGCCTGCGCAAGGTGGTGGTGGCGCAGACCGGCTGGCAGGACGCGCCGGTGCTGGCGAAGGCCGACAGCGACGATGCGCCGCGCGAGCGCGCGGCGAGCACGAAGAAGCGCAGCGACAAGGCGACGAAGGTCGCGGCGGCGAAGAAGGCGAAGTCCGCGAAGAAGACCGCGGTGGCGAAGAAGGACCGGGACGACGAGAAGAAGACGGCCGTGGCGAAGAAGGAGCGCGACGAGAAGAAGACGACCGTCGCCAGGAAGGATAGCGACGAGAAGACTGCTGCGACGAAGAAGGACAAGGACACGAAGACCGCCGCCGCGAAGAAGGACGGCGACGAGAAGACCGCTGCATCGAAAAAGGACGCCCGCAAGAAAACGGCCGTCGCAAGGAAGGATGGCGCGAAGAAGGCCGGACGCGTCAGCAAGACCTTCGCCGCCACCGGCGGCGACAGCAAGGGTTGAGGGTTTGGCGCCCTCCTTCCTGCCGCCGGAAGGAGGGCTTGCGCGCGTCAGCCGATGCGGATCGGAACGAAGATCTTGTCCTCGCCGCGCTGGATCAGCAGCGCCACGGACTTGCTGGATTTCGCCGCCGCGTCCTTCACCTGCTCCGGCGTGCTCACGGGCGTGCCGTTGACGGCCAGCACCACGTCGCCCGGCTCCACGCCGGCGGCGGCCGCGGGACCGGCCACGTCCTCCACCACCAGGCCTGCGCCGAGGCCCGTCTGCGCCTTCTCGTCCGGCGCCAGCGGCCGCAGCGCCAGGCCCAGGCGGGCGCCCTCGCCCGCATCGGGGCTCGCCGCGGCTGCCACCTTGCTGCTGCTGCTGCGGGCCAGTTCGGCGGTGAGCTGCACCTGCTTGCCCTGGCGCCACACCTCCATCGCGAGCTTGTCTCCCGGCGCGGACAGGCCCACGATCGCGGGCAGGTCGCCGGAGGAGACGATGCGCTTGCCGTTGGCCGAGCGGATCACGTCGCCGGGCTTCAGGCCCGCACGTTCGGCGGGGCTGTTCTTCTCCACGTTCGCGACCAGCGCGCCCTCGGGCCGGTCGAGGCCGAAGGAGTCGGCCAGCGACTGGTTCACCTCCTGCACGGCGACCCCGAGCTTGGCGTGTTCCACCTTGCCGTGGGCGACGATCTGGTCCTTGATCTTCACCGCCAGGTCGATCGGGATCGCGAACGACACGCCCTGGTAGCCGCCCGACTGGCTGTAGATCTGCGAGTTGATGCCCACCACCTCGCCGCGCGCGTTGAACAGCGGGCCGCCGGAGTTGCCGGGGTTGACCGCCACGTCGGTCTGGATGAAGGGCACGGCGCTGTCGTCGGGCAGCGAGCGGCCCTTGGCGCTCACCACGCCCGCCGTCACCGTGTTCTCGAAGCCGAAGGGTGAACCGATCGCCAGCACCCATTCGCCCGGCTGCAGCGCTTCGGACTTGCCCACCGTGACGACCGGCAGGTTGGAAGCATCGATCTTCAGCACCGCGACATCGGTCTTCGGGTCGCTGCCCAGCACCTTGGCGCGGAACTCGCGGCGGTCGGTGAGCTTCACCATCACCTCGGTCGCCTCGTTCACCACGTGCGCGTTGGTCAGGATGATGCCGTCGGCGCCGACGATGAAGCCCGAGCCCTGGCCGCGCACCGGCACGTCGCGCGGTCGGATGCCGCGCTGGAACTGGCGGAAGAACTCCAGCGGATCGCTCATGTCGGCGCCGGCATGGGCACGCGCCGTCACGCTGATGTTCACCACCGCAGGGCCGTAGCGCTTCGTGATCAGCGGGAAATCGGGCATCACCACGCTGCCGGCGCCGGGGGTGGGCGAAGGCACGGTGGGCGGCGCGAGCGGCGCCAGCACGGCGGCCGTGGCGGGCGTGGCGGCATGGTGCACCGCCTCGACGGCGGCCCCACCGACGATGCCGGCGCCCAGCAGGGCCAGCACCAGCGGCGCGGATTTCAGGTGGACGTTCTTCATGGGGTGTTCCTCGTGAGTACCGACCCCTGGACTGTGCGACCCCTGCCTTAGAACAGGCTTAAGGTCGGCGCTGGCGCAGGGTCAGAACCTGAGTTCCACCCGCGCGCCGCCGAGGCTCGCCGACTCCATGAGCCGCACCTGCGCGCCGAGCCGCTCCGCCACCGTGCGCACGATCGCGAGGCCGAGGCCGCTGCCGGCGGCCTCGCTCCCCGGCACGCGGTAGAAGCGGTCGAACACACGCTCGCGATCGGCCTCGGGCACGCCCGGGCCGCTGTCGTCCACCGCCAGCCAGGCGCCCTGCGCATCGCGGCCCATGGCGATGTCGACGCGGCCGCCGGCGGGCGTGTACTTGATCGCGTTATCGAGCAGGTTGCGCAGGATGAGGTGCAGCGCCTCGCGGCTGGACTGCACCACCACGGGCTCGGTCGTGGCGAGCCCCACGTCCAGCCCCTTCCCATGCGCGGTGGCCAGCAGCTCCGAGACGGCCTGCCGGGCCAGCTCCTCCAGGTCCACCGCCTCGCTCGCCCCGGCGCCCGCGCCTTCCTGCCGCGCCAATGCCAGCAACTGCTCCACCAGCGCGATGGCGCGCTCGATGCCGGCGCCGAGCTGCTGCGTCGCGGCGCGCCGGGCTCCTTCGTCGCGCGCGCGCTCCGCGGCCTGCAGCTGCAACTTCAACGCGGTGAGCGGCGAACGCAGTTCGTGCGCCGCGTCGGCCACGAAGTGCTGCTGCGCCTCCAGCGTGCCCTGCACGCGCGCGAACAGCGCGTTCAGCTCGCGCACCAGGGGCTGCACCTCCTCCGGCACGCCTTCGGCGCTGAGGGGCGAGAGGTCGCGCGCCGCGCGCGCTGCGACCTGCCGCCGCATGCGCGCGAGCGGGGCCAGCGAGCCGCCGATCACGCCGCCCACCGCCAGCATCAGCAGCGGTGCCAGCAACAGGATCGGCGTGACCGCGCGGGCCGCCAGCGCGCGCGCCCGCGCCTCGCGCGCATCGAGGTCCTGCGCGATCTGGATCGTGTGCTCCGGCGTCTGCAGCGTGTAGATGCGCAGGCGCACGCCGCGGACCAGCGAGTCGGAGAACCCGAGCACGGCCTGCGAGGGCAGCTCGCGCCGGTTGGAGCGGTAGATGGCCGTGCCGTCCGGCCCCCACACCTGCACCGAATATTCCGAGTCGTCCTCGCCCGGCGCGAAGGGCATGCCGCCGTGCACCGAGCGCGCCACTTCCTCCAGGTGGAAGTCGAACATGCGATCGGCCTCGCGCAGCGCCGAGCGGTAGGCGATCGCCGCCTGCAGCACCGTGACCACGCCGATGGCGGCGAGCACCAGCCACATCAGCCGCCGCCGCAGCGACCACGAATCCGACACGCTCATTCCCGGGGCACCACGTAGCCCAGCCCGCGCACGGTGCGGATGAAATCGGCGCCGAGCTTCTTGCGCAGGCCGTGCACGTACACCTCCACCGCGTTGCTGCTGATCTCGTCCTTCCAGCCATAGAGCTTCTGTTCGAGCTGGGCGCGCGAGAACACCACGCCCGGGCGCTGCAGCATCGGCTCCAGCAGCGCCCATTCGCGCGGCGAGAGGCTCAGCGCCTCGCCGTTCAGGCGCGCCTCGCGCGTGGCCGGATTGAGCTCCAGGCCCTTGTGGCTGATCACGGGCTCGCCCCGGCCCGCGCTGCGCCTCAGCAAGGCGCGCACGCGGGCCAGCAGTTCGTCGGTGTCGTAGGGCTTGACGATGTAGTCGTCGGCCCCCGCATCGAGGCCTGCGACCCGGTCGCCGATCGCATCGCGGGCCGTCGCCACCAGCACCGGAACCGGGTTGCGGCGCGCCCGCAGGCTCTGCAGGACCTGCAGGCCATCGGCCTTGGGCAGGCCCAGATCGAGCAGCACGAGGTCGTACTGCTCAGCCAGCAGGGCCGCGTCGGCCGCCTCGCCGTCGCGGACCCAGTCCACCGCGTAGTGCTCGGAACGCAGTACATCGAGCACGGCACGGCCGATCATCGTGTCATCTTCCACAAGTAGCACGCGCATGTCGGACAGAGCTTACCAATGCAGGCTCTGCGGGCGAACTTGGGGGCGTCCTACGTCTCTATCAGAAGCCTCCTACAAACAGCCCAGTACCAACTCTGACAATGCAACGACTCACTGCCTCTACCGTCTGGTCCGCCTCCGCCATCCTCCTGATTGCCGGTGCCGCCACGCTGTCGAGCCACGTGATCCCGTCCGCTCCGGCGGGCGCTGACGTGGCCGGTGCACCCACCGCAGCCACACCCGTGGCTGCCGCTGCCGCGGCCGCCACCAGCGCCGCCGAGGCGGTGGCGAACAGCACCGCCGCCGCCACCCGCAGCGCGGCCGACGCCGTCGCGGCGGTCGCATCCAAGAGCGGCGCCGTGCCGCCCGCCATCCGTGCGGCCACGGCCTTCGCCGTCGGCTCCGAGAAGGAACTGCGCCAGCGCATCAAGTGGGTGCCGGTGCGCTGGGGCGGCGAGAAGACGAAGACGCCGGACGAAGCCTCGCGCCTGCTGCTCGCGCAAGCCGCCGCCGAACACGCCGGCCTCGACGAAGTGGGCCTCGGCTTCGAGGACGTGTACGGCGTCATCAACGCCGAGACCTCGTGGGTGCCGCGCAAGGGCATGGGCCGCAACGGCGTCACCAGCCACGGCCTGGCGCAGTTCGAACCCAACACCGCCAAGGGCTACGGCCTGAAGAACCCCAACGACCCGGTGCAGTCCGTGTACGCCGCCGCCCGCTACATGAAGGACGGCGCCGAATGGGCCGCCGACAAGATCGAGCACCTGCCGCTCACCCCCGAGCAGCGCGCCGAGAAGATCCGCGAAGGCGTCTCGATCTACTACAACCTGTCGGTCCGCGGCCGCAACAAGTGGGACGGCCTCAACACCGCCAAGCTGCCCGTGGAGACGCGCCGCCACATCCGCAACGTGCGCTCCGGCGCCGACAAGGCCTCGGACCTGGCCGAAGAGATCTTCGGCTGATCGCACTCTGCGCCGCACGACGCCGCCTTCGGGCGGCGTTTTTCGATTTTTCGTGCGGCCCCGGTCATGGCCGAGCAGGGCTTTTGCTAGATTGCGGCTCCCACCCCAACGGAGAACAACATGGCGAAGATCCTGGTCCTTTACCACAGCTTCTACGGCCACATCGAGGCGATGGCGAACGCCGTCGCGGAGGGGGCGCGCCAGGTCGGCGGCGCGCAGGTGGAGATCAAGCGCGTTCCCGAGACCGTGCCGGACGACGTGTTCAAGAAGGCGGGCGGCAAGGCCAACCAGCCGGCGCCGGTGGCAGACCCCAACGAGCTTGCCAACTACGACGCGATCATCTTCGGCACCCCCACGCGCTTCGGCAACATGACGGGGCAGATGCGCAATTTCCTCGACCAGACCGGCGGCCTGTGGATGGCGGGCAAGCTGGTCGGCAAGGTCGGCTCGGTGTTCTGCTCCAGCGCCACGCAGCACGGCGGCCAGGAGAGCACCATCCTCACCTTCATTCCCACCTTGCTGCACCAGGGCATGATCGTGGTGGGCCTGCCCTATGCGGAGCAGAGCCAGATGGGCATCGACGAGATCAAGGGCGGCAGCCCCTACGGCGCCTCCACCATCGCCGGCGGCCAGGGCGAGCGCATGCCCAGCCAGCAGGAGCTGGGCATGGCGCGCTACCAGGGCAAGCACGTGGCGACCATCGCCACCAAGCTGTTCGGCTAGAGCCTGGCTCCTAAGAGCCGTGCCGCCTGCCCAGCAGGCGATCGAACCAGCTGCTGCGCACCGGGCGCGCGGGCACCGGCGCGGGCTTGGCGGCGCGCGCCTTCGAGTGCTCGAAATACCACTGGCCGAAGCGCAGGTCGTGCGTGAGGATGTGCCCGACCAGCCACTTGTTGAGGAAGCGCCGCAGGTCCTGCACCCGCTCCTCGGTCCACTCGGTGCCCCCCGAGAGGAATTCGCTCACCTGGCCGGCGAGCTGCTCGTGCAGCGCCAGGTGGTGCTGGAAGTCCGGGTAGCCGCTGTGCTCCATCAGCGCCTGTTCGTGCGTGAAGTGCGTGACGACGTATTCGAGCAGTTCGTCGACCAGTGCCTGCGCGTTGCCGGCGTCCAGGCCCTTCACCAGCGTGAACAGGTGCCGGTGCTCGGCATCCATTTCCCTGATGCCCGTCCTGAACCCCTCCCGCCATTCGACGACGAAATTACCGTGGCCGCCCTTGTCGGTCGCCATCACCATGCACACGCTCCTTGGATGTCACTGCTGAGACAACGCTAAGGCTGCCGTCGGCACGCGCATCTGACGCGGCGCAAACGCAGTGCGGAAAAAATGCACCGGCGGTGATCGCCCTTAATCCATTGGACTCAGCGTTTGCCGCGCAGGCGGTCGAACCAGCTGCCCTCGGGCTCCTCGCGCAGCGGCAAGGGCTCGGTCTCCGGGACGGCCGCGTGGTACCAGCGGCCGAACGCCAGGTCGTGCGTGAGGATGTGCTCCACCAGCCACTTGTTCAGGAAGCTGCGCAGCGCCTGCACCCGCTCGCCGGACCAGCCCGTGCCGCCCACCAGGAACTCGCTCACCCGCGCCGACAGGGCTTCGTGCATCTCGACGTGCTGCCGCAGGCCGGGATAGCCGCTGCGCGCCATCAGCGCCTCTTCGTGGGTGAAGTGCGTGACGATGTATTCGACCAGCGCCGCCAGCAACTGCGTCGCCTTGTCCGGCTCCAGGCCCTTGACCAGGGCGAACAGCTGCTGGTGCTCCGCATCGAGATCCGCGATGCCGGTGCGGAACGCCTCGCGCCATTCGACGACGAAGCCGCCCTGCCGGCCCGGCGGGTCGTGGCGGCCTTCCGGCCCGCGGGCAGCACCCATGCTTTCTTCTTCCTGGTCGTTGCGGACAGGGGGCAGTCTCCGGTTCCGCGCCGGCGGTCGCCTTGACGGTGGTCAAGCAGGCCCGACGCCGGGCCGGCACGGGTGTGGACGGCGGTTCGATGCCGTACATTCGACGCCCACAGCGGCATGCACTTCTTCCTGGTCTTCAGCCCCCGGCAGTGGCTCACGCTGCACACGCTGGTCGTCCTGCTGGCGCTCGCCACCTATGCGGCGCTCTCGCTGGCGCGGCGCCAGCGCCGCCATCCGTCGGCTGCCATCGGCTGGGTGTTGTTCCTGGCCCTCGTTCCCTATGTCGCGCTGCCGCTGTTCCTGCTGCTCGGGACGCGCAAGACGGTGCGCGCGCGCCGCCACCCCCGCGTAGCGCTCGAAGCCACCGCGCGCGAGGAGCTGCACGAGCCGGGCGGCCGCTTCCGCGCGCTGGCGGCCGGCCTCGGCATGCCCGAGCCGGTACCGTGCCGCGAGCTCGCGATCCATCGCGACGGCGCCATGGCGCTGGAGCGCCTGCGCATGCTGCTGCTCTCGGCGCGCCACACCCTCGAAGTGAGCTCCTTCCTGCTCGGGCGCGACGAGGTCGGCGAAGGCTTGATGGCGCTGCTGGCCCAGCGCGCGCGCGAGGGCGTGCGCGTGCGCCTGATGATCGACGGCGTCGGCCTCTACCTGGGCGGCCGGCCCAACCTGCGGCCGCTGCGCGCCGCCGGCGTGCAGGTGGGCCTGTTCGTGCGGCCCTGGTCCTCGCCGCTGCGCGGGCGCGTGAACCTGCGCAACCACCGCAAGGTCGCCATCGCCGACGGCGCCTGGCTGTGGACCGGCGGGCGCAACCTCGCCTCCGAATACTTCATCGGCCGCACCCTGCTGGGCCGCCACGAGCGCCCCTGGACCGACCTGAGCTTCGACCTGCAGGGGCCGCTGGCGGTGCAGGCGCGCGAGCAGTTCGAGCGCGATTGGGCGGTGGCCGTGGGCGAGCCGGCCCGCAAGCCGCGGCGACAGCCGCTGCCCCTGGCGGCCGCGGGCGAGCCGCTGGTGCAGTTGCTGCCCACGGGCCCCGACCAGGCCGACGACACGCTGCACGAGCTGCTGGTCGACGCCTGCTTCAACGCGCAGGGCCGCATCCTCGCCGTGACGCCCTACTTCGTGCCCGACCCGGTGCTGCTGATGGCGTTCGCGCTGGCGGCGCGGCGCGGCGTCACCGTGGACCTGCTGCTGCCGCGCCGCTCCAACCACCACCTGGCCGACCTCGCCCGGCCGGCCGCCGTGCGCGAGCTGCTCGATTCGGGCGCCCGCGTGTGGCTGGTGCCCGCCATGGTGCACGCCAAGCTGGTGGTGGTGGACCGCACGGTGGCCCTGGCCGGCTCGCTGAACCTGGACGCGCGCAGCCTGTTCCTGAACTACGAGATGATGGTCGCCTTCTACGACCGCGATGCCATCGAGCGCTTCACCGCCTGGGCGGAGGAACTGCGCGCCGGTGCGCACGCGCTGCGGCCGCACCGGGTGGGCGCGCTGCGAGAGCTGGGCGAGGGCCTGCTGCGCTGGTTGACCTTCCAGCTGTAGCGGCGCCTCGCCCGGGCACCGGGATCCCTCGGGACCCGCTTATTCCGGCTTGATCCCGAACGCCTTGGCCTGCGCGGCCCAGTGCTTCAGGTCGGCGGCCAGGAAGGTGCCGAACTGCTCCGGCGTGCCGAGCTCGGGCGAGCTGCCGTCCGCCTCCAGCCGCGCCTTCACCTTGGGCTGCTCCATCGCCTTGTTGACCGCGGCATTGAGCGCACGGGTCACGTCGGCGGGCAGCTTCGCCGGGCCGAGCACGCCGAACCAGCCGTTGTTGGTGGTGTACTTCGGCACCGCTTCCGTGATCGGCGGCGCGTCGGGGAAGGCGGCGATGCGCTTGGTGCTCGCCACCGCCAGCGCGCGCAGCTTGCCGGAGTTCACCAGCGGGCGGGCGCCGTTGGCCGGCGCGAACATCAGGTCCACGTGGCCGGCCAGCACGTCGGCCAGCGCCGGGCTGGTGCCCTTGAACGGGATCTGCGTCACCTTGATGCCGCTCGCGAGCTCGAACTCGTAGGTGTCCATGTGCAGCGAGGAGCCGGTGCCGCCGATGGCGAAGGTCAGCCCCTGCTTCTCGCTCTTGCCCTTGGCCAGCACGTCGGCCAGGCTGCGGTACGGCGCATCGGCGCGCGTGACCAGCACGCTCGACACCTTGGCCAGCAGCGCGATCGGCGTGAAGTCGGCGATCGGGTCGTAGGGCAGCTTCTTCATCAGCGACGCATTCATCGTGTGGCTGGTGAAGGAGACGAGCAGCGTGTGCCCGTCGGCGGCGGCGCGCGCGACTTCCTGCGCGGCGATGTTGCCGCCGGCACCCGGCTTGTTCTCCACGATCACCGGCTGGCCCAGGGTCTTCGTCATGTCCTCGGCGATCTCGCGCGCCAGCGTGTCGGTGGTGCCGCCGGCCGAGGCGCCCACCAGCAGGCGGATCGGGCGCGACGGGAACGTGGCTGCGTGGGCCGCGGCCGTCGCCAGCGCCAGGAGGGCCGCGATGGCGGTGCGGCGGGTGGAAGAGCGAATCACAGTGGGGTCTCCTTGCTTGTGGGTCGAATCATTCGGGCTGCGCCGCCGCGTCGTAACGCGCCGCTTCGCGCAGCAGTCCGGGGGTGCCGATCAGGGCGTTGAGCTGGTCGAAATCGAGCATGCGCTCGCGCTCCGGCGCGGTCGTCTCGTGCTGCTTGAGGCTCGCGTAGTAGCGCTGCAGCGTGTGCGCCACGGCGCGCGCCGTGCCGCCGGGGAAGATGACGATGCGGAATCCCAGCCGGCCGAGTTCGTCGGCGGGCGTCACCGGCGTCTTGCCGCCTTCGACCATGTTGGCCAGCAGCGGGATGCGCGCGGCGAAGCGCTCGCAGGCGGCGCGCATCTGCTCCGGCGTGCGCAGCGCCTCGATGAACAGCGCATCCACGCCGGCCGCCAGGTAAGCCTCGGCCCGCTCCATCGCCGCCTCGAAGCCCTCCACGGCGATCGCGTCCGTGCGCGCCAGGATCAGCGTGTCGGCCGAGTGGCGCGCATCCAGGGCGGCGCGCAGCTTGCCCACCATCTCGGCGCGCGGGATCACGCCCTTGCCATCGAGGTGGCCGCAGCGCTTGGGGAAGGTCTGGTCCTCCAGCTGGATCATCGCGGCACCGGCGCGCTCGAAGGCGCGCACCGTGCGCTGCGTGTTCAGCGCATTGCCGAAGCCGGTGTCGCCGTCGACGATCACCGGCACCGCCACGCGCTCGGTGATGCGCGCCAGCGTGTCGGCCACTTCGGTCGCGGTCGTCAGGCCGACGTCGGAGCGGCCGAGGCGGGTGTAGGCGATGGAAGCGCCGGAGAGGTAAAGGGCCTCGAAGCCGGCCTGTTCGGCGATCAGTGCGGTGAGCGCGTCGTACACGCCGGGGGCGAGCACCGCCCGCTGCTCCTGCAGCCGTTGTTGGAGTGAAGTTCGATCGGAGGTCATGGGATGGTCTGCAGCCGGCGCCGCAGCTGGTTCAACAAGCCCCCGGCTTCCACCATCTCGAGCAGGAAACCGGGAATGGGATCGCAGGCGAGCCGGCGGCCGTCGGCGGTGACGACCTGCATCGCCTGCAGGTCGAGCGCAACGCGCTCGCCTTCGCGCAGCGTTTCGGCCTCGCGGCAGGTGAGCAGCAGCAGGCCGAGGTTGAACGCGTTGCGGAAGAACAGGCCGCTGAAGGACGGCGCGATCACCGCCCGCACACCGAGCTGCACCAGCGCAGCGGCGGCCTGTTCGCGCGAGGAGCCGATGCCGAAGTTCGGGCCGGCTGCGAGCACGTCGCCGGGCTGCACATTGGAAGCGAATTCGGGGCGGACGCCTTCCAGGCAATGGGGCGCGATGCCCTCGATGCCCAGCTTCATGTAGGCGCCGGGCGCGAGCTGGTCGGTGTCGATGTCGGCGCCGAAGCGCCAGACGCGATGCGAAACGGCGGCGGTCATGCCAGCACCTCGCGCGGATCGGTGATGCGGCCGCGCAGGGCGGAGGCCGCGACCGTGTAGGGCGAAGCGAGGAACACCTCGGCGCTCGCCGAGCCCATGCGGCCCTTGAAGTTGCGGGCCGTGGTCGCGATCACCTTGGCGCCGTCGGGAATGCTGCCGCCGTAGCCGGAGCAGGCGCCGCAGGAGGTGGGCAGCAGTTCGGCGCCGGCCGCGCGCAGCGTGCCCAGCACGCCTTCGTCCTCGGCGGCCTGCTGGTCCTGCAGGCTGGCGGGGGCCACCATCAGGCGCACGCCGGCGGCCACGCGCTCGCCGCGCAGCACGGCGGCGGCCGCCCGCAGGTCGTCCAGCTTGGCGCCGGTGCAGGCACCGATGTAGGCCACCTGCACCGGCGTGTCGCCGAATTCGCCCACCGGATGGGTGTTGGCGGGGCTGTGCGGGGCCGCCACTTGCGGCGCGAGCGCCGCGGCGTCGAAGCGGAAAGTCCTCGCCACGCTGTCGTCCACGCCTTCGTCGGTGTGCCAGGGTTCGATCTCGATCTGCTCCGCTGGCACCCCGGCGCCCAGCAGCCAGTCGCGCGTGACCGCGTCCGGCGCGATCAGCCCGGCCTGCGCGCCCATTTCGGCGCTCATGTTCGACAGCGTCATGCGTTCCTGCATCGACAGCGCCTGCACGCCCGGGCCGCAGAACTCCACCGCCTGGTAGTCGCCGCCGTTCATGCCGAAGCGGCCGGTGAGGTGCAGCACCATGTCCTTGGCCGAGACGCCGGCGGCCAGGCGCCCGTCCCACCACATGCGCAGGGTGAGCGGCACCCGGACCCAGATCTCGCCCGTGACGACGACGCCCAGCATCTCGGTGGCGCCGATGCCGAACATGTAGGCCCCGAAGGCGCCACCGGTGGGCGAGTGCGAATCGCCGCCGACGCAGAACATGCCGGGCCGGATGTGGCCCTTCTGCGGCAGCACGACGTGGCAGATGCCGATCGAGTCGTAGACGTGCGGCAGCTGCTGCTCGCGCGCCCAGTCGCGGGCTATGCGCACGATGCGGCGCGAATCGTCGTCGCGCTCGGGCACGTAGTGGTCCATCACGAGGACCACGCGGTCCTTGTCCCAGATCCGCGCGCCGAGCTCCTCCAGCATGGGCTTGAGCCGGCGCGGCCCCGAGGAGTCGTGGAACATCGCCAGGTCGACCCGGCAGTTCACGATCTCGCCCGGAGCGACGTGGGTGCGGCCGCTCGCGCGTGCGATCAGCTTCTGGGCCAGCGTCTGCGGCTGGCGCGGCGGGGAATGCATGGAGGCCTCTCTTCGCTCAGGACAGGATTTCGTTGGCCACGATGCGCGCCTCGATGCCGCCGACCTGCGACAGCTCCATGCGGTACTCGTAGCGGTCCGGCCGGTAAAGGCCGTGCAGCAGCTGCACGGGACGGCCGTCCACGTCGTGGACCAGGCGGCGGACCCACAGCAGCGCGGCGCCCACCGGAACCTGCAGTTCGGCGGCGACCTTCACGTCGGCCTGGCGGGCCGAGACGCTCTGCACCGCGCGCCCGGGCTGCACACCGCTTTCCTGCAGCAGCTCCAGGATCGGCTTGCGGGCGAGCTCCGCCCGGCCGAACCCGCGCACCAGTGCCTCCGGCACGTAGGTGGTGATGTGCGACAGTGGCCCGGCCGCGGTGCTGCGGCGGCGCACCGCCTTGCGCACCTTCTCGCCTTCGCGCAACTGCAGCGCCTGCGCCAGTTCGGGCGTGGCGTCGATAGCCCGCCATTCGATCACCTTGACGGTGGTGCCGCGGCTCACGCTGACGATGTTGGCGAGCAACCCGTGCAACGGCTCAGCCGACGGCGATGCGGCCGAAGCCCCTCGGCTCGCCTGCGCCGGGCGCGGCGCCGGGCGGGCGCGGCGCCCGTTCTCGCGCACGATGCGACCCTCCTGGGCCAGCTGCTCCAGCGCTCGGCGCACGGTGACGCGGCCGACGTCGAACTGCCGCGCCAGTTCCAGCTCGCCCGGCAGGCCTTCGGCATGGCGGCCATCCTGCAATTGCTCGAGCAGCACCAGGTAGACCTGGTGGTACTTGGAGATCGGCAGGGGGGCGGCGCGGTCCGGCATGGCTGTCCCAAGTATAGGACAGGTTGCCGGAGCACCCCGGCGCCCGGCTCAGGAGATCGTCTCGACCTGGCGCGCCTTCTCGTAGGCGCGGCCGAAGCGGTTGGCGAGGAAGTCCGGCAGGTGCACGCGCTCCTGCGCGACGAAGCCGGACTGCGGCAGCTTGCCGGCGCGGAACAGGTCCACCGCCGCGCAGATGCCCGCCGCCGTCGTGATCTGGATCGCGGAGAGCGGGCGCTCGCCGGTGCGCTCGGCGAAGATCTTGCGCGCGAACACCTCCTGCAGGAAGGAACCCTTCTTCATCCCCGAGACCGTGACGAACACCAGCACCACGTCCTGCATGGTCGCGGGCATGGAGCGGCGCAGGATGGCCTTGAGCATCTCCTGGTCCGATTGCAGCTGCAGCTCGCGCAGCAGGAACTGCATCAGGTTGCGATGGCCCGGGTAGCGCACCGTCTTGTAGTCGAGGTTGCGCACCCGGCCCTGGAGCGTCTCGCACAGCGTGCCGAGCCCGCCCGAGGTGTTGAAGGCCTCGTACTCGATGCCGTCGACCGAGAAGTGCTCCAGCCCCTCGAGCGGCAGCACCTCGATGGAGCGGCCGTCGCGGATCGCCTCGCAGGGGTGGCAGTACTCGTTGATGAGGCCGTCGACGCTCCAGGTCAGGTTGTACTTCAGCGCGTTGGTGGGGAACTCCGGCAGCGCGCCGACCCGCATCTTCACTTCCTGCAGGCTGTCGAAGGACTGCGCCAGGTGGTGCGCCACGATGCCGATGAAGCCCGGCGCCAGCCCGCACTGCGGCATGAAGACCGTGCGCGCGCCCTCCGCGAGCCGCTTGATCTCCTTGGTCGCGGCCACGTCCTCCGTCAGGTCGAAGTAGTGGCAGCCGGCCTGCAGCGCCATGCGTGCCGCGGGAATGGCGAGGTGATAGGGCAGCGCATTCACCACCACCTGCTGGCCCGCCAGGGCCGGCGCGATCGACTTGATCGATTCGCCGACCGCCTGGGTGCCCACGCCTTCGGCGGCCAGATCGGCCAACGCGCCGGCGTTCTGGTCGAAGACGGTGACCTCGTAATCGCCGCTGCCGTGCAGCAGCCGGGCGATGCGCTGCCCGATGTGGCCGGCACCCAGGAGAGCAACTTTCATCGGCACCCTTTCTTCGCCAGGCGGCGGATCGGCTCAGACGTCGAAGCGCACGCCCTGCGCCAGCGGCAGCTCGCGCGAGTAGTTGAGCGTGTTGGTCGCGCGCCGCATGTAGTTGCGCCACGCATCGGACCCCGACTCGCGGCCGCCGCCGGTTTCCTTCTCGCCGCCGAAGGCGCCGCCGATCTCGGCGCCCGAGGTGCCGATGTTGACGTTGGCGATGCCGCAGTCGGAGCCGCGCGCCGACAGGAAGATCTCCGTCTCGCGCAGGTCGTTGCTGAAGATCGAGGACGACAGGCCCTGCGGCACGCCGTTGTGCAGCCGCAGCGCCTCCTCGAAATCCTCGTAGGCCAGCACGTAGAGGATGGGCGCGAAGGTCTCGCGCCGCACCGTCTCGGTCTGCGCCGGCATCTCGACGATCGCCGGCCGCACGTAATAGGCCGAGGGGAAGCGCTCCTGCAGCAGGCGCTCGCCGCCCGCCAGCTTGCCGCCCTCTTCCTGCGCGGACCGCAGCGCCGCCTGCATGGCCTCGAAGCTGCCGCCGTCGATCAGCGGGCCGACCAGGATGCCGTCGTCGAGCGGGTTGCCCACGGGCAGTGCGGCATAGGCGGCCTTCAGCCGGGCGACCAGCGCGTCCTTGACGCTGGCGTGCACGATCAGGCGGCGCGTGGTGGTGCAGCGCTGTCCGCACGTCCCAGCCGCGGCGAACACGATGCCGCGCACGGCAAGGTCGAGGTCGGCCGAGGGCGTGACGATCACAGCGTTGTTGCCACCCAGCTCCAGCAGCACGCGGCCGAAGCGCCGCGCCACCCGCGGGCCGACCTCGCGGCCCATGCGCGTGCTGCCGGTGGCCGACACCAGGGCCACGCGCTCGTCGTCCACCAGCACTTCGCCGATGTCCCGCGGCCCGACGATCACCTGCGACAGGCCGTCCGGCGCCGCGCCGAAGCGCTTGACGGCGCGCTCGAACACGGCCTGGCAGGCGAGCGCAGTGAGCGGTGTCTTCTCGGACGGCTTCCAGACGACCGGGTCGCCGCAGACGATCGCCAGCGCGAAGTTCCACGACCACACGGCGGCGGGGAAGTTGAAGGCGCTGATCACGCCCACGACGCCCAGCGGATGCCACGTCTCCATCATGCGGTGGCCGGGCCGTTCCGAGGCGATAGTGAGGCCGTAGAGCTGGCGCGACAGGCCGACGGCGAAGTCGCAGATGTCGATCATCTCCTGGACCTCGCCGCGGCCTTCCGAGAGGATCTTGCCGGTCTCGATGGAGACCAGCGTGCCAAGTGCATCCTTCTCGGCCCGCAGTTCCTCGCCGAGCAGGCGGATCAGTTCGCCGCGCTTGGGGGCGGGCACGGTGCGCCACTCGGCGAAAGCCTCGTGCGCCCGCGCGATGGCGCGTTGCACGTCCTCGCGCGTGTGCACGCGGGCCTGCGCGATCGCGGCCCCGTCGATGGGCGACGTCACGCGCAGATCCCCGCCGCTGGCCGCGGGGGTGATACCAAAGTGTTCGAGGAGTCGGGAAGCGGGCGTGGAACTCATGGAAGGGCTGCAGTGTGAAGACCGACAGCCCTATTCTGCGGTCAATACGTCTCCAGGTGCAGGCGTCCCTCGCGCCGCAGCGCGGCCCCGACCGCCTCCCAATCGAGGCCCGCGTGGGTGGCGATGTCGCGCAGGGTCAGCACGACACCCTCTTCCATGGACTTCAGGCCGCAGACGAAGAAGCAGGCGTCGGGGTCGGCCAGCAGCGGCGCCAGGTCGGCGGCGCGCTCGCGCATCAGGTCCTGCACGTAGCGCTTGGGCTCGCCCGGCACCCGGCTGAACGCCAGGTTCAGGTCGATGAAGTCCTTGGGCAGCCTCTGCAGCGGCCCGAAGTACGGCAGTTCCTGCGGCGTGCGGGCGCCGAAGAACAGCATCAGCTTGCCGCCCTCGAACTTGCCGGAGTTGCGCAGCCGCCGGCGCCACTCGGTCATGGCCCGCATCGGGGCGCTGCCGGTGCCGGTGCAGATCATCACGATGTGGCTCTTCGGGTGGTTGGGCATCAGGAAGCTCTGGCCGAAGGGCCCGATGACCTCCACCGTGTCGCCCACCTTCAGGTCGCACATGAAGTTG
>NZ_DASSVG010000613.1:0-9680 GCF_035706265.1 Ramlibacter sp.
CGCGGGGGACCGGTCACGGGCCCGCGCGCCAGGCGCTGCGGGCGGGATGCGGATTCGCCGCGGTCCTACTTCGTCGGCGGCGCCAGCAGCACCGCGTCGGAGATCACGGAGTGGCGGCGGAAGGCCTTGTCCTTGACCACCTGGACCTGGATGTCCTTGGCCACTTCATTGAGGCTGTTGAAGGTCAGCTTGCCGATCGGCGTGACGAAGGTGCCGCCGGCCATCGCGGCGCGCAGCGCCTCGCCGCCCTTGCCGCCGGTCTTCTTCAGGCCTTCGATCAGCACCGCGGTGGCCGTGAAGCTGGAGGCCGCGACCATGTCGGCGCCGGCGTTGTTGGCCTTGCGGTAGTCGGCCAGGAAGGCCTTGGTGGCGGGCACGTCGGAATCGCGGTCCAGCGACGTCGTGACGAGCGTGCCTTCGGAGGCCGGGCCGGCGATCTCGATGAACTTGTCGGAGTCGTAGCCTTCCTGGCCGATGATGGGGGCGGTGATGCCGGCGGCGCGCAGCTGGCTCACCAGCGGGCCGGCGTTGAAGAAGTAGCCCGAGGCGTAGATCACTTCCGGGTTGTCGGCCTTCACCTTGGAGACCAGCGCGCCGAACTGGCGGTCGCTCATCGCGTACTCGTACTCGCCGGTGATCTGCAGGCCGAACTTGGGCGCGGCTTCCTTGAAGCCGGCGGCCAGCGCCTGGCCGAAGTCGTTCTTCACCGTGATGACGGTGACCTTCTTCTTGCCCAGGTTGCTCACCAGCTTGGCGCCGCCGCGGCCCTGCACCTCGCCCATGGCGGAGACGCGGAAGACGAAGTTGCCGGCGCGCGTGATGTCGGGGTGGATGGCATAGGCCACCACGTACGGCACCTTGGCCGACTGGAACAGGCCGGCCGCGGCGCGGGTCGAGCCGGAGTAGGAGCCGGAGACCGCGCCCACCACCTTGTCCTTCTCGATCAGCTTGGTGGCGACCGGCACTGCCTCCTTGGCCGTGCCCTGGTCGTCGTAGACCACCAGTTCGATCTTCTCGCCGGCGACGCCGCCGGCCGCGTTGGCCTGGGCCACCGCCAGCTTGGCGCCGTTGAGCGCCGACTGGCCGTCGGCGGCGGCGAAGCCGGTCAGCGGCACGTTGAAGCCGATCTTGATGTCGGCCGCCGCGGGGCCGGCGGCAAGCAGGGCGGCGAGGCCGGCAATGGCGGTCGCCAGCAGCGACTTGCGGGAGCTCAGAGCATTCATCGGGAGATTTCCTTGCATGGACAAGCTGGGAGGAAACTGGAAGAATTGGTATAGACAACTATACAACTTCAGCAGCCGGGCTCCGCTCACACTCGTCGCCCCGCTGCTCAGTGTTTACCCTGATATGCCATCTGGAACGCAGACGATGCCCACCGAAGAAATGGATGCCCAGCGCCCCGCGTTCGAACGCATCAAGACCCACGTGCTGCGGCAGATCCGCGCCGGCGTGTGGAAGGAGGGCGATGCGATCCCCTCGGAGCAGGCGCTGGCCAGCGAGTTCGGCGTGGCCCGCATGACCGCCAACCGCGCGCTCCGCGAACTGAGCGACGAGCGCTTCCTGGTGCGCGTGCGCGGCTCGGGCACCTACGTGGCGCAGCAGAAGTTCCAGTCCACGTTGGTGGAGATCCACAGCATCGCCGAGGAGGTGCGCGCGCGCGGGCACGTGCACCGCAGCGAGCTGCAGCGGCTGGAACGCATCAAGGCCGGCGACGCGCTGGCGGCGGACTTCGAGCTGGCCGCGGGCAAGCCCCTCTTCCACTCGGTGGTCGTGCACTTCGAGAGCGAACTGCCGATCCAGGTGGAGGACCGCTACGTCAATCCCGCATTGGCGCCGGAATACATGCAGCTGGATTTCAGCAAGACCACGGCCAACGAGTACCTGATGCGCGTCGCGCCGCTGGCCGGGGTGCGCTATTGCATCGAGGCGCGCATGCCGCCGCCGGAGATCGCGGCCATGCTGCAGACCGAGGAGGACCAGCCCTCGCTGGTGCTGCGGCGAACGACCTTGTCGAAAGGCCAGGTGGCGTCGGTGGCGACGCTGTGGCATCCGGCCAACCGGTACCAGTTCACCGGGGGGTTCTGAACAGGAAAAAGGCCGCCCGGGGGCGGCCTCTCTGGACCCCGTCTGCGCGGGGATGACGTCGCACGCGACGTCAGTTGCGGCTCTGGTCCACCAGCTTGTTCTTCTTGATCCAGGGCATCATCGCGCGCAGCTGCTCGCCCACGACCTCGATCGAGCTCTCGGCGTTCAGGCGGCGGCGCGACTGCAGCGTCGGGGCGCCGGCGCGGTTTTCCAGGATGAAGCTCTTGGCGTATTCGCCGGTCTGGATGTCCTTCAGCGCCTGCTTCATCGCCTTGCGGGTCTCCTCCGTGACGATCTTCGGGCCGGTGACGTACTCGCCGTACTCCGCGTTGTTGGAGATCGAGTAGTTCATGTTCGCGATGCCGCCTTCGTAGATCAGGTCCACGATCAGCTTCAGCTCGTGCAGGCACTCGAAGTACGCCATTTCGGGCGCGTAGCCGGCTTCCACCAGCGTGTCGTAGCCGGCCTTGATCAGTTCCACGGTGCCGCCGCACAGCACGGCCTGCTCGCCAAACAGGTCGGTCTCGGTCTCCTCGCGGAAGTTGGTCTCGATGATGCCGGCCTTGCCGCCGCCGTTGGCCATCGCGTACGACAGGGCCAGGTCGCGGGCGCGGCCGGACTTGTCGGAGTGCACGGCCACCAGGTGCGGCACGCCGCCGCCTTGGGTGTAGGTGCTGCGCACGGTGTGGCCGGGGGCCTTGGGCGCCACCATCCACACGTCGAGGTCGGCGCGCGGCACGACCTGGCCGTAGTGCACGTTGAAGCCGTGCGCGAACGCCAGCGAGGCACCCTGCTTGATGTTGGGCTCGACGTCGTTCTTGTACACGGTGGCGATCTGCTCGTCGGGCAGCAGGATCATCACGACGTCGGCGGACTTCACGGCCTCGGCGACTTCGGCGACCTTCAGGCCGGCCTTCTCCACCTTGGGCCAGCTGGCGCCGCCGCGGCGCAGGCCCACGATCACCTTCACCCCGCTGTCGTTCAGGTTCTGCGCGTGCGCGTGGCCCTGCGAGCCGTAGCCGATGATGGCGACCGTCTTGCCCTTGATCAGGCTGAGGTCGCAGTCCTTGTCGTAATAAACCTTCATGGTCTCTCCTATGGGTCCGTCTTGTGCGGGTGGTGAAAACTGGGAAAAGCGGTTCAGACGCGCAGTATGCGTTCGCCGCGGCCGATGCCGCTGGCGCCGGTGCGCACGGTCTCGAGGATCGCGCTGCGGTCGATGGCCTGCAGGAAGGCGTCGTTCTTGGCCTGGTCGCCGGTGAGCTCGATGGTGTAGCTCTTGTCGGTGACGTCGATGACGCGGCCGCGGAAGATGTCGGCCATGCGCTTCATCTCCTCGCGCTCCTTGCCCACCGCGCGCACCTTCACCATCATGAGCTCGCGCTCGGTGTAGCTGCCTTCGGTGAGGTCGACCACCTTCACCACCTCGATCAGGCGGTTCAGGTGCTTGGTGATCTGCTCGATCACGTCGTCGCTGCCGGTGGTCTGGATCGTCATGCGCGACAGCGACGCGTCTTCCGTCGGCGCCACCGTGAGCGATTCGATGTTGTAGCCGCGGGCCGAGAACAGGGCCACGACACGCGAGAGGGCGCCGGGCTCGTTTTCGAGCAGCACGGCAATGATGTGCTTCATGTCGGATTCCTCTTTTCGCCGCCCTCCCCCGCTGCCGGTAAGCAGCGGGCTCGGCGGGCAATAGATTCGTCGTTGAAAACCGGACTACCGGACGCAAAGGACGCGAAAGATACGCAGAGGACGCAAAAGAAAACCCTCAAGATTTTCTTCTTTGTCTTTTTCGCGTCCTTTGCGTACCCTTTGCGTCCTCTGCGTCCGGCAGTTGGTCTTTACAGGTCCTCGCTGCCCAGCAGCATCTCCGTGATGCCCTGCCCGGCCTTCACCATCGGCCAGACGTTTTCCGTCGGGTCGGTGCGGAAGTCCATGAACACGGTGCGGTCCTTCAGCTTGCGCGCTTCGCGCAGCGCGGGCTCCACATCCGCCGGGCGCTCGATCAGCATGCCCACGTGGCCGTAGGCCTCGGCGAGCTTCACGAAGTTGGGCAGCGCGTCCATGTAGCTGTGCGAGTAGCGGCCCTCGTAATCGAGCTGCTGCCACTGGCGCACCATGCCGAGGTAGCGGTTGTTCAACGAGACGATCTTGATCGGCGTGTTGTACTGCAGGCAGGTGGAAAGCTCCTGGATGCACATCTGCACCGAGCCTTCGCCGGTGATGCAGTACACCTCGGATTCCGGCTTGGCCAGCTTGATGCCCATGGCGTACGGAATGCCCACGCCCATGGTGCCGAGGCCGCCCGAGTTGATCCAGCGGCGCGGCTCGGGGAACTTGTAGAACTGCGCCGCCCACATCTGGTGCTGGCCGACGTCGGAGGTGATGTACGTCTCGACGTCCTTCGTCATGTTCCACAGCGTCTCGATCACGTGCTGCGGCTTGATCACGTCGCGGTTGCCGCGGTCGTAGCGCAGGCAGTCCCGCTTGCGCCAGCCGTCGATGGTCTCCCACCAGGCGCCCAGGGCGCCCGCGTCCGGCTTGGTGCCGGCTTCCTTCACCTGCGCGATCAGCTCGGAGAGCACCTCCTTCACGTCGCCGACGATCGGGATGTCCACCCGCACGCGCTTGGAGATGCTGGAGGGATCCACGTCGATGTGGATGATCTTGCGCTCGAACGAGCCGAAGTGCTTCGGGTTGCCGATCACGCGGTCGTCGAAGCGCGCGCCCACGGCCAGCAGCACGTCGCAGTTCTGCATCGCGTTGTTGGCCTCGAAGGTGCCGTGCATGCCCAGCATGCCCAGGAACTTCGGGTCGGTGCCGGGCATGGAGCCCAGGCCCATCAGCGTGTTGGTGACCGGGAAGCCCAGCAGGTTGGCAAGCGTGCGCAGTTCCTGCGTGGCGTTGCCCAGCACCACGCCGCCGCCGGTGTAGATGTAGGGACGCTTGGCCGCCAGCAGCAGTTGCACGGCCTTGCGGATCTGGCCGCCGTGGCCCTTCTGCACCGGCCGGTACGAGCGCATCTCGAGCTTCTCGGGATAGCCGGTGTACGCGGTCTTGTTGAAGGAGACGTCCTTCGGGATGTCCACCACCACCGGGCCGGGCCGGCCGCTGCGGGCGATGTGGAAGGCCTTCTTCATCACCTCCGCGAGGTCGCGCACGTCCTTGACCAGGAAGTTGTGCTTGACCACCGGGCGGGTGATGCCCACGGTATCGCATTCCTGGAAGGCGTCCATGCCGATGGCGGCCGTGGGCACCTGGCCGGTGACGATCACCATCGGGATGGAATCCATGTAGGCGGTGGCGATGCCGGTGACGGCATTGGTCACGCCGGGGCCGGAGGTGACGAGCGCCACGCCGACGTCGCCGGTGGCACGGGCATAGCCGTCGGCCGCGTGCACGGCCGCCTGCTCGTGGCGCACCAGCACGTGCTGGATCGTGTCCTGCTTGTAGAACGCGTCGTAGATGTGCAGCACCGCGCCGCCGGGATAGCCCCAGACGAACTTGACGTTCTCGGCCTGGAGGCACTTGACGAGGATTTCGGCGCCGCGGAGGTCTTGTGTCTGGCCTGCCGTGGCGGCGGCCGCGGAGCTGAGCTCCGTTCTCGAGATTTCCATGATCAACCTTTCGGGTTTCGGACTACGAACCTTGGGGTGCCCCTTCGCCAGCCCTCGTGAGGCCGCGTCGGGACTTGGAGCACCGGGCCATGGGCGGGCGCTTCGCACCGCCGGACCAGGACTCGTTTGCCTGTGACTTGCGCTGGCATTATCGCACTGCAACAGAAGAGCGCGAAAGGCCTCCTGTCGCGGTGCCATAATTTCCGGCTGCCCGACCGCCCCTGCGGCCTGCGCGCCACAAAGAACCCGAAGCCTTACCGCCGCCCCCGGACTCCTTGGCCACCGAACGCGAACTCTCGGACTTCCTGCAGAGCGTGGAGAAGCGCGCCTTCAAGCGCACCGTCTACCACGTGCGCGACGAGGAGTCGGCGCTGGACATCGTGCAGGACAGCATGATGAAGCTGGCCGAGCACTACGGCGACAAGCCGCCCGCGGAACTGCCCATGCTGTTCCAGCGGATCCTGTCGAACTGCACCCTCGACTGGTTCCGGCGCCAGAAGACGCGCAACGCCCTGTTCTCCAACCTGAGCGATTTCGAGTCCGCCTCCGACGAGGGGGATTTCGATCTGCTGGAAACTTACGAGGCCACGAGCCAATCCCAGCAGGTCGAAAGCGCCGAGGACGCCACCCGCCGGGCCCAGGTCCTGCGGGAGATCGAGACGGAGATCATGGAGCTGCCCGCCCGTCAACGGGAAGCCTTCATGATGCGTTACTGGGAGGACATGGATGTTGCAGAAACCGCGGCAGCCATGGGCTGCTCGGAAGGCAGTGTCAAGACGCACTGCTCCCGTGCGGTCGCCGCCCTCAGCAAGGCTCTGAAGGCAAAGGGAATCCAACTATGACCACAACGGACACACTGCTCGCCCAGGCCAAGGCAGACCAGTTCGGCCGCGCGGTCGCCATGCGCCTGTCGGCCGGCTCCGAAGACCTGCCGTACGAAGTGCGCGAACGCCTGCGGGCCGCGCGCGTGCGCGCCCTCCAGGCCCGCAGGAAGCCGGAGCTCGCCCCGGTCGTCGTGGGCCGCGGCGCCTCGGCGGCCCTGGCGCTGAAACGCGGCTGGCTCTACCGCATCGGCTCCGTGCTGCCCCTGCTCGTGCTGGCGGCCGGCCTGGTGCTGCTCCACACCATCCAGACGGACGACCGCGCCAGCGAGCTGGCCGAGGTCGATACCGCCCTGCTGACCGACGACCTGCCGCCGGCCGCGTACGCCGATCCCGGCTTCGTGCAGTTCCTCAAGCAGTCCGGGCGCGGTGAATAATCGGCCCGGAGCATGAGCGAATCCCCCCGCCCGCATCGCACCCTCGCCGCCGCCCTGGCCGCCGCGGGCCTGGTGCTGGCCGCCGCCGCGGCCGAAGTCGCGGTGCCGCCCAATCCCGAGGCGCCGGCCGCGGCCGAGGCAGCGGCGCCCAACGTGGCGCAGGCGAACAAGCCCTCCGTTTCCAGCCGGGCGCCGATCCGCCCGGCCCAGGTGCGCAACGCCCCGGCGCCCCGGCCCGAATCCAGCCCCACCTGGGCCGAGCTGAGCCCGCAGCAGCAGCAGTCGCTGGCGCCCCTGTCCGGCACCTGGCGCGTGCTGGGCGAGGCCCACAAGCGCAAGTGGCTGGCGCTGTCGCAGAACTACCCCACCATGCCGCCCGGCGAGCAGGCCCGCCTGCACAGCCGCATGGCGGAATGGGCCGCCCTGTCGCCGCAGCAGCGCACCCTGGCGCGCCTGAACTTCGCCGAGAGCAGCAAGCTCAATCGCGACGACAAGCGCGCCCAGTGGGAGGCCTACCAGAACCTCTCGCCGGAGGAAAAGCGCAGGCTCGCCGCCGGCGCCGTGGCCGCCAAGCCGCCGCCGCCGCCCACCGCCGTCGCGGTGAAGCCGGTGCCGCAGCAGAAGCTCGCCCGCATCCCCAAGCCGAGGCGCGCCGACAACGGCGGCGCCAAGCTCGCCGTCGTGCCCGGCCGGGTGGACAGCAACACCCTGCTGCCGCGCTCGCCGGCGCCCACGCAACCTTGAGCCTTCCTGCCCCTGCACTGGCCGCGCCCAGCCTGCGGCGCCGGCTGGCGTCGCTGTTCTACGAAGCCTTCCTGGCTTTCGGCATCGCCATGGCCACCGCCTTCGTGTTTTCCATCGCCACCCAGATGCGGCACGCGCTCTACGGCCGGCAGGCGCTGGGCGCCGTCATCGCGCTGGTGCTGGGCGTCTACTTCGTCCTGTCCTGGACCCGCGGCCGCACGCTGCCGATGCAGACCTGGCGCATGCGCATCGTGGACAGCCACGGCCGACCGCTCACGCCCCTGCGCGCCGCCCTGCGCTACGCCCTGTGCTCGGTCTGGGTGCTGCCGCCCCTGGCCGTGTTCGCCCGGCAGCACCTGATGGACTGGAAGCCCGTCACGGCCGCCTTCTTCGGCTGGGTGCTGTTCTGGGCCGCGCTGAGCCGGCTGCATCCGCAGCGCCAGTTCTGGCACGACGCCTGGGCCGGCACCCGGCTCGTCGATGCGGCCCCCAAGGCGGGCTGAAACCGCGCCGGCGCCGCTCGGCGACAATGCCGCATGTCCCACCGCGATGCCCTGCCCGAGTTCGTGAACGAGCAGAAGGGCCGCACCGGCTTCAGCCGCGTGTGGCACGCCGCCGGCTATTCGATGGCCGGCCTGCGCGCCGGCTGGCAGGAAGCGGCCTTCCGGCTGGAGGCCTGCCTGGCCTTCCTGCTGCTGCCGCTCGCCTTCTTCGTCGGCCGCGGCTGGGTCGAGGCGGCCCTGCTGGCCGGCTCGGTGCTGCTGGTGCTGATCGTGGAACTCCTCAACACCGCCGTGGAGGCGGCCATCGACCGCATCGGCCCCGAGCGGCACGAGCTCTCCAAGCGCGCCAAGGACATGGGCAGCGCCGCGGTCTTCCTTTCCCTCGTGCTGGCCGGCGGCATCTGGCTGGCCGCGCTGGTGCGCCTCTTCTCCCGATGAATCCTGCTTTTTCGATCTGCGTGTACTGCGGCTCGCGCGCCGGCGCCGACCCGCGCTTCGCCGCCGCGGCGGCCGACGTCGGCCGCTGGATCGGCCGCCACGGCGGCCAGCTGGTCTACGGCGGCGGCAACAACGGCCTGATGGGCGCGATGGCCGGTGCGGCGCTGGAGGCCGGCGCCCGCGTCGTCGGCGTCATCCCGCACTCGATGGTGGAGCGCGAATGGGCCAAGCGCGACTGCACCGAGCTGCATATTGTGGAGAACATGCACCAGCGCAAGAGCCTGATGGCCGAACGCGCGGATGCCTTCCTCGCCCTGCCGGGCGGCATCGGCACCTTCGAGGAACTGTTCGAGGCCTGGACGTGGAAGCAGCTGGGCTTCCACCGCAAGCCGGTAGGCCTGTTCGACCTCGGGGGCTACTACCAGCCGCTGCTGCAGTTCCTGCAGCAAAGCGTGCGCAGCGGCTTCATGAACGACTGGCAGATGGACCTGCTGACGGTCGGCAGCGAGCTGGAGCCGCTGCTCGCGAAGCTGGTGGACGACGCCCTCCGCAGCCCGCGCGGCGTGGATACGTCCGAGATCTGAGGGGTGTTGCCTCGACGGGCCGCCACTTCAACAGCCGGACGCGAAGGACGCAAAGGATTCGCAAAGGACGCAAAAAAGACAGGAAAGAAAACTGGAAGGTCTTCCTTTGCGTTCTTTGCGTAACCTTTGCGTTCTTTGCGTCCGGCTGTTCGAGCGCGTCCTTCAGACCGCCGATTCGTCGATCTCGCCGGTGCGGATGCGCACCACGCGCTCCACGCTGGTGATGAAGATCTTGCCGTCGCCGATCTTGCCGGTACGCGCGGCGTTGATGATGGCGTCGACGCAGCGCTCGACCTCGTCGTCCTTCACCACCACCTCGATCTTCACCTTGGGCAGGAAGTCCACCACGTATTCGGCGCCGCGATAGAGCTCGGTATGGCCTTTCTGACGGCCAAAGCCCTTCACTTCGATCACCGTCAGACCCTGCACGCCCATGTCATTCAGCGCTTTC
>NZ_DASSVG010000614.1:0-25737 GCF_035706265.1 Ramlibacter sp.
TCCAGCACGCGGGCGACGAGGTGCTTCCAGTCCAGCAGCAGGTAGAACAGCGCCACCGGCACCAGCAGGGCGTTGCCGGCCACCGCCACCGCCACGCTGCCGCCGATCTTCACCGAGGACCAGACCGAGCCGAAGCTGTCGCTCCAGTTGGTCTGCAGGTACTCCACCAGCTGCGCCCGCAGGCTCGCCAGGTCGAGCGAGATGCGCACGCCGAAATCGGCCAGCAGCGGCGACAGGGAGGCATGCAGGCGGTCGAACAGCACCGGGATCTGCGCCCGCATCAGGGGCAGCTCCTTCACCAGCACCGGCACCACCAGCAAGGCGAGCGACAGCACCACCACCAGCGCCAGCAGCTCCACCAGCACCACGGCCAGCACGCGCGGCACGCGGCCGCGCCACAGGGCGTCGAGCCGGTCCACCAGCGGGGTGAGCGCATAGGCCAGCACCGCCGCGATGAGGAAGGGCGTGAGGACCGGGCCGAGCGCGCGCAGCGCCAGCAGGGCCAGGACGGCGATCGCCGTCCAGGCCGCGGCCCGCTTCTGCGTGGGGGTGAATTGCATGCGTGACGGCCCGTGCTGCGGACCCGAAGACACTAGAATCAGCCGCAAATTCTATCGGCCGGCGCGGCACGCTCCGGCACGCACCCGCATGAACGCTTCCCCCCTCTCGTACAAGGATGCCGGCGTCGACATCGATGCCGGCGACGCGCTGGTCGAACGCATCAAGCCGCTGGCGAAGAAGACGCTGCGCGAAGGCGTGCTGGCCGGCATCGGCGGCTTCGGCGCCCTCTTCGAGGTGCCCAAGCGCTACAAGGAGCCGGTCCTCGTGAGCGGCACGGACGGCGTTGGCACCAAATTGAAGCTCGCCTTCGAGTGGAACATGCACGACACGGTGGGCATCGACCTGGTGGCCATGAGCGTCAACGACGTTCTGGTGCAGGGCGCCGAGCCGCTGTTCTTCCTCGATTACTTCGCCTGCGGCAAGCTGGACGTGGACACGGCCGCCGCCGTGGTGGGCGGCATCGCCCGCGGCTGCGAGCTGGCCGGCTGCGCCCTGATCGGCGGCGAGACGGCGGAGATGCCCGGCATGTACCCGGCGGGCGAATACGACCTGGCGGGCTTCGCGGTGGGCGCGGTGGAGAAGGCGCGCATCCTGGCCGGCCAGGACGTGCGCGAAGGCGACGTGGTGCTGGGGCTGGCCTCCAGCGGCGTGCACTCCAACGGCTTCTCGCTGGTGCGCAAGTGCATCGAGCGCGCCGGCGCCCAGTTGCCGGCCACGCTGGACGGCCGGCCCTTCCGCGAGGCGGTGATGGAGCCCACCCGCATCTACGTGAAGAACGTGCTGGCGGCGCTGGCGCAGCATGGGGGCGGCATCAAGGCGCTGGCCCACATCACCGGCGGCGGCCTGCTGGAGAACATCCCGCGCGTGCTGCCCGATGCACTGGCGGCGCAGCTGAAGCTGGGGAGCTGGCCCAGGTCGGAGCTGTTCGCCTGGCTGCAGGCCACCGCCGCCATCGACGACCACGAGATGAACCGCACCTTCAACAACGGCATCGGCATGGTGCTGCTGGCGGCGCCGGCCGAAGCGGCCGCCATCGCCGCCACCCTGCGCGCCGCCGGCGAACAGGTGCACGAGATCGGCCGCATCGTGCCGCGCGGTGAGGGAGCCGCCGTCACGCTCGTCTGACTCCATGCGCGCGGCCTCGCGCCTGCCCGCGGGCATCTGGGCCCTGGGCTTCGTGAGCCTGCTGATGGACGTCTCCTCGGAGATGATCCACAGCCTGCTGCCCGTCTTCCTGGTCAGCGGCCTCGGGGCCAGCATGGTGGCCGTGGGCCTGATCGAGGGCCTGGCCGAGGCCACCGCCCTCGTCATGAAGGTGTTCTCCGGCGTCTGGAGCGACTGGCTCGGGCGCCGCAAGCCGCTGGCGGTGCTGGGCTACGGGCTGGGCGCGGTGTCCAAGCCGCTGTTCGCGCTGGCGGGCACGGTGGGCATGGTGCTCGGCGCGCGCCTGATCGACCGGGTCGGCAAGGGCGTGCGGGGTGCCCCGCGCGATGCGCTGGTGGCCGACCTGGTGGCCCCCGAGCAGCGCGGCGCCGCCTACGGGCTGCGGCAGGCGCTCGACACCGTCGGCGCCTTCCTCGGCCCGCTGGTGGCCGTCGGCCTGATGCTGCTGTGGAACGACGACATCCGCGCGGTGTTCTGGGTCGCCGTGGTGCCCGGGCTGCTGGCGGTGGCGCTGCTCGCCTTCGGGGTGCACGAGCCGGAGGCGCCGCCCGCGCAGCGGCGTGTCAACCCGATCCGGCGCGAGAACCTGCGCCAGCTCACCGCCGCCTACTGGTGGGTGGTGGGGCTGGGTGCCGTGTTCACGCTGGCGCGCTTCAGCGAGGCCTTCCTGGTGCTGCGGGCGCAGCAGGGCGGGCTGGCGCTGGCCTGGACGCCGCTGGTGCTGATCGCGATGAACGTCGTCTATTCGATCGGCGCCTATCCCTTCGGCAAGCTGGCCGACACGCTCTCGCACCGGAAGCTGCTGGCGATCGGCCTGGCGGTGCTGGTGGCGGCCGACCTGGCGCTGGCCGCCGCCGACCGCGGCGTGCTGCTGTGGGCCGGCATCGCGCTGTGGGGCCTGCACATGGCGCTGACGCAGGGCCTGCTGGCCACGATGGTGGCCGACGCCGCGCCGGCCCACCTGCGCGGCACCGCCTTCGGCGTCTTCAACCTCGCCAGCGGCATCGCCCTGCTGGTGGCGAGCGGCCTGGCCGGCTGGCTGTGGGACCGGTTCGGCGCCCCCGCCACCTTCGGCGCCGGGGCGGCGCTGTGCACGTTGTCGCTGGCGTTGGTGATGGTGCCGGGGCCGTTGCGGGCGCGCGGGGCGAAGTGATCCGCGTCGAGGCGGGCAGACATTCTGAAACACGGGCGCGGCGGACGGCACCCGCGGCCGGACCGGCGGCACGCGCGGGCGCCGCGCGGAAGAGCACCATCCCCGAAGAGGCGCGTCCGCCCGTGGCCGCGCCGAGGAGGGGAGGATTCCATGCCGGTGGTCGCGGTCGTGAACCGCAAGGGCGGCAGCGGCAAGAGCACCTTCGCCGCCCACGTGGCGGCCTGGTGCGCGCGCCAGCGGCTGGCCGTGATGCTGGGCGACGTCGACCGCCAGCAGTCCAGCCGCGGCTGGCTGCGCCGGCGCGACCCCGCCCTGCCCGGCATCGCGCCCTGGGTGGTCGACCAGAGGAACGTGCTGCGGGTGCCGACCGGCATCACCCACGTGGTGCTCGATACGCCCGGCGGCCTGCACGGCTTCGAGCTGGCCCGCATCGTGATGTTCGCCGATGCGATCGTGCTGCCGGTCTGCCCCTCGATGTTCGACCGCGAGTCCGCCGCCGCCTGCCTGGGCGAGCTGAAGACGCTGCCGCGCGTGGCCAAGGGCCAGTGCCGCATCGCCACCGTGGGCATGCGCGTGGACGGCCGCACCCATGGCGCGGAGGTGCTGCGCGCCTGGGCGCGCGAGCACGAGGTGGAGATGGTCGGCATGCTGCGCGAGACGCAGCTCTATGTGAGGGCGCTGGAGAGGGGCTCGACCCTGTTCGACGTGGCGCCCTCGCAGGTGGCGGTCGACCTCGCGCAGTGGGAGCCGATCCTGCAGTGGCTGAAGCCGGTGCTGCTGCCGCCGCCGCCGGCGGAGCCGCCGCGGCGGGAGGGGATCCTGCCGCCCGTGCGGCGGGCGCCGGTGCTGGGGGGAAGGCCGCTGCATCCGGGGCAGGGGGTGCTCGCGTAGCTTGAGCGGGCTGAGCGCCTGCTCGTAGGCTGGTGCTGAGCGCCGCAGGCCGAAGCCCAGCGCTTCGCTGCGCTCGCGCATCGCTGGGCTTTCGCTTCGCTCCAGCGCCAGCCTACTCTTTCGCTTCGCTCCAGCGCCAGCCTACTCTTTCGCTGCGCTTCGGCGCCAGCCTACTGTTTGGCCCGCCGCAGGTTCGCCACGCGGTCGGCGATGGCATCGATGTCCAGGGCGTCCTGCGCGTGCACGAGATAGGTCTCGAGGTCGTCGACCGCCAGCTCGGTGTGGCCCTGCTCCGCGTGGGCGAGGCCGCGGTCGCGGTATTCGGCCCAGGCGTCGGGCAGCAGCACGAGCAGCCGGTTCTGCACCGCGATCAGGCGCTGCCAGTCCTCCTGCGCGCGGTGGATCTCCTTCAGGTTGCGCAGCATGCGGGCGATGATGTCGCGCGGGGGCGCGGCCTGCAGGTAGAGGCCGAGCGGCACCTCGAATTCGTCCACCAGGCCGCTGCGCCGCTTGTACGGCTCCAGCCGCTCCGACAACTCCTCGCGCGAGAGCGACTGGCCGGTGAAGGGATCGATCACCACCTGCCCTTTCGGCAGGTTCACCTTGACCATGAAATGGCCCGGGAAGCACACGCCGCGCGCGTGCAGCCCGATGCCCTGCGCCAGCTCGATCCACAGCACCGCCAGCGAGATCTGGATGCCGCGGCGCGTGCGCAGCACCACGTTCAGGTAGCTGTTGTCCGGGTCGCAGTAGTCGTTGACGTTGCCGCCGAAGCTCAGGTCGCGGAAGAAGAACTGGTTCAGCGTGCGCAGCCGCTGCAGCGCCGCCGCGTCGGCGGGGATGCGGCGCTTCAGGCGCGCGAGCAACTGGTCGACGTCGCCCAGCACCGTCTGCAGATCGAGATCCGGGTATTCGTCCTGCGCGATGCTCGCCGCCGCCTCCAGCAGGGGAAAGTGTTCGTCGCTCTGCACCAGCGCGCTGAAATATTCCAGCGGCGTGGGCGCAATGAAGGGCAACGAACTCATGGCAAACCGTTGTAATGGACGGGCCAGGGGCCGTCAAGCGGACAGCGCTCGATGGTGCGCGCCCTCTTCAGTGCGTGACAAATTGACGCAGCTTCACGCCGGCGGCGATCAGCGCTCCGAAATAGAGAGCACCGGCGGCGCCGACCAGCACCGCGAGCATCGCCGCGCGCTTCAGCGGCTCGGCGCGCCAGGCGACCCAGGGGAAGTGGCCGTTGGCCCAGGCGAGGAAGATCGCCAGCAGGACGCTCGCGGCCAGCACCTGCAGCGCGAAGACGCCCCAGCCCGGGCTGGGCTTGTAGCTGCCGCGCCGCAACAGCCCCACCAGCAGCGAGCCGGCGTTGACCAGCGCGCCGAGGCCGATCGACAGCGCCAGGCCCGCGTGCTTGAGCCAGGGCACCAGCGCCACGTTCAGCAGCTGCGTGACCACCAGCGCGCCGATGGCGATGCGCATCGGCGTCTTCATGTCGTGGCTGGCGTAGTAGCCCGGCGCCAGCACCTTGATCGCCACCAGCCCCAGCAGGCCGGTGCCGTAGCCGCCCAGCGCGAAGGCGACCTGGCCGACGTCGCTGTCCTTGAAGGCGCCGTAGTGGAACAGCGTGGCCACCAGCGGCGCCGCGAACACCAGCAGCGCCACCGAGCTCGGGATCGCCAGCAGCACCACCAGCCGCAGGCCCCAGTCCAGCATCGCGGAATAGCGCACCTCGTCGCCGCCGGCGCGGGCGGCGGCCAGCTGCGGCATCAGCACCACCCCCAGCGCGACGCCGAGCAGCGCGGTCGGGAACTCCATCAGCCGGTCGGCGTTGTTCAGCCAGCTCACGCTGCCGGCGGGCAGGTAGGAGGCGATCTGCGTGTTGATCAGGAGCGAGATCTGGGCCACGCTCACCCCGAGCAGGGCCGGCAGCATCAGCCGCAGGATCTGCCGCGTGGCCGGGTCGTGCCACGATTCGCGGATGCCGGCCAGCGCGAGCCGGAAGCGCGGCCACATGCCCAGGCGCCGCAGCGCCGGGAACTGGATCGCGAGCTGCAGCACCCCGCCCGCCATCACGCCGATCGCCTGCGAATAGATCGGCTCGATGCCGATCCGGCGGAACCACGGCGCCGCCACCGTGATCGACAGGATCATGGACAGGTTCAGCAGCACCGGCGAGGCGGCCGGCACGGCGAACTTCTTCCAGGTGTTCAGGATGCCGCCCGCCAGCGCCACCAGCGACATGAAGCCGATGTACGGGAACATCCAGCGCGTCATGAGCACGGCCGCGTCGTAGGCGTAGGGATCCTGGCGCAGGCCACTGGCGAGCGCGTAGACCAGCAGCGGCGCGCCGACCACGCCCACGATGCACAGCGCCACCAGCGTCCACAGCAGCACGGTGGAGACGTGGTCCACCATGCGCCGGGCGCCGGCCTCGCCCTCGGTGGTGCGGCAGGCGGCCAGCACCGGCACGAAGGCCTGGCTGAAGGCGCCCTCGCCGAAGATGCGGCGGAACAGGTTGGGGATGCGGAAGGCGACGTAGAAGGCGTCGGTGAGCGCGCTCACGCCGAAGAAGGCCACGAACAGCATGTCGCGGACGAGGCCGGTGACGCGGGAGGCGAGGGTGAGGGCGGAGACGGTGGAAGCGGCTTTGAACAGGCTCACCGGCGCGAGTGTAGCCCTGCCTTTCCGCGGCCATTCCCCTCCGGCGGCCGGGGAGTGCTTCCGGGCTATAATGTCCGGCTTTGCTGGCATCATCCTCAGACACCGAAGGAACATCCCATGGCATCTGCCAAACCCAAGAAGAAGAACCCCCGCCTGGCGTCCGGCCGCAAGCGCGCCCGCCAGGACGTCAAGCTCAACGCCGCGAACACCTCGCTTCGCTCCAAGTACCGTACCGCGGTGAAGAACGTCGAGAAGGCGGTCGCCGCGGGTGACAAGGCCAAGGCGACCGAACTGTTCGCCAAGGCCCAATCGATCGTGGACACGGTGGCCGACAAGGGCATCTTCCACAAGAACAAGGCGGCGCGCGACAAGAGCCGCCTGTCCGCCAAGGTCAAGGCCCTGCAGGCCGCGACCCCCGCCGCCTGACCCACCAGCGTCAGGTCAGCCCGTGAGCCGCAAGGCCCACGCCGTTTGATCCGGGTGCGCTGCCAGCAAAACGAAAAACCGCCTTCGGGCGGTTTTTTCGTTGGTGCTTTCGCGGCATCGATCCAAGCAGTGCAACAGCCGAACAGCCGGACGCAGAGGACGCGAAAGATACGCAGAGGACGCAAAAAAGACAAAGGAAACCTTAGAAGGTTTTCCTTTGCGTCCTCTGCGTACCCTTTGCGTCCTCTGCGTCCGGCTGTTCGGCTGTTTCAAGCCACCGCCAGTTTCAAGCCGCCTTGCGCTCTTCCCGCATGGGGGGCTCGCCTTCGGTGATCGTCAGTTCGTTGTCGCGGGCGAAGTTCATCACGAAGTCCCAGGCCATGGGCTCGTAGTCGCGCAAAGCCCGGTTGACGATCACGCACTTGACGCCGTCGATCACGGTGGGGATGCACCAGGGCGAGTAGTTCAGGTGGCTGCCCGGCTGCGCGCCGCCGGGGCGGAACGAGCTCATCACCCCGGCCAGGCGCTCGGCCCAGTCGCTCGGGCGGAACGTCCGGCCTTCCCGGGTCACGCCCTGGATGAACACTTCGTCGGCCATCTTCAGAACCATGGGTGGGAGTCGCATCGTCTTGGCGCTGCAGCGGGTTGCTTGCTGCACTGCACAAGTATTCTATCTTATATAAGAGTTGGGGTCGTGACCACCTGTCGCGCAGGCCCCGGGGGCGCCCCCTGCCCGCGGCATCGCAGCGATGCGGAATTCTCAAGCAAAGCCGCGGGGGCGTGTGCCTACAATCGTGCTCCGACGGCTCACTTCGGTGGCGTCCCGAGCAGCAAAAGGGGACCCGCACGTTGAGCCGCTTTCGTTTGGAGAACAGGAAAGCCCATGCCCAACATCGAGGCGGCATCGCCCCACACCATGAACACCTACGGCCGGCTGCCCATCGCCCTGGAGCGCGGCGAGGGGGTGTACGTCTGGGACGTGAACGGCAAGCGCTACCTGGATGCGCTGGCCGGCATCGCGGTGAACACGCTGGGCCACAACCATCCCAGGCTGGTTCCGGCGCTGCAGGACCAGGCGGCGAAGATCATCCACAGCTCGAACTACTACCACGTGCCCAACCAGGAGAAGCTGGCGGCCAAGCTGGTCGAGCTCTCGGGGATGACCAACGTCTTCTTCGGCTCCACCGGGCTGGAAGCCAACGAGGGCGCAATCAAGCTGGCGCGCAAGTACGGCCACGACCGCGGCATCGCGCGGCCCGAGATCGTCGTCTACGAGAAGGCCTTCCACGGCCGCAGCATCGCCACCCTCTCGGCCACCGGCAACGAGAAGGTGCAGAAGGGCTTCGAGCCGCTGGTGGAAGGCTTCATCCGCGTGCCGCTCAACGACATCGACGCCCTGCGCGGCGCGACCGACGGCAACCCCAACGTGGTGGCCGTGATGTTCGAGACCATCCAGGGCGAAGGCGGCATCAACCAGATGCGCATCGACTACCTGCAGAAGGTGCGCGAGCTGTGCGACCTGAAGGGCTGGCTGCTGATCATCGACGAGGTGCAGTGCGGCATGGGCCGCACCGGCAAGTGGTTCGCGCACCAGTGGGCCGGCATCGTGCCCGACGTGATGCCGCTGGCCAAGGGCCTCGGCTCGGGCGTGCCGATCGCGGCGCTGGTGGCGGGGCCCAAGGCGGCCGACATCTTCCAGCCGGGCAACCACGGCACCACCTTCGGCGGCAATCCGCTGGCCATGCGCGCCGGCGTCGAGACCATCCGCATCATGGAGGAAGACGGCCTGCTGGAGAACGCGGCCCGCGTCGGCGCCCACCTCAAGGGCGCGCTGGCGCGCGAGCTCGGCGCGCTCAAGGGCGTGGTGGAAATCCGCGGCCAGGGCCTCATGCTGGGCGTGGAACTGGCCAGGCCCTGCGGCGTGCTGACGCAGCGCGCGGCCGAGGCCGGCCTCCTGATCAGCGTGACGGCGGACACGGTGGTGCGCCTGCTGCCGCCGCTGATCCTCACCGAGCAGCAGGCGGACGACATCGTCGCGATCCTCGCGCCGCTGGTGCGGCAGTTCCTCGCGGAGTGAGCTGCACGATGACCCTCCGCCATTTCCTGCAATTCACCGACTTCACGGCCGACGAGCACGAGTGGATCTTCCAGCGTGCCGCGGTGATCAAGCGCAAGTTCAAGAACTACGAGAAGTACCACCCGCTGGCGGACCGCACGCTGGCCATGATCTTCGAGAAGGCCTCCACCCGCACCCGGGTGAGCTTCGAGGCGGGCATGTACCAGCTGGGGGGCAGCGTGGTCAACCTGACCAGCGGCGACAGCCAGCTCGGGCGCTCGGAGCCGATCGAGGACACGGCGCGCGTGATCAGCCGCATGGTGGACCTGGTGATGATCCGCACCTTCGGCCAGGAGCGGATCGCCAAGTTCGCCGAGTACTCGCGCGTGCCGGTGATCAACGGCCTGACCAACGAGTTCCATCCCTGCCAGATCCTGGCGGACATCTTTACCTACATCGAGCACCGCGGCTCCATCAAGGGCCGCGTCGTGGCGTGGGTGGGCGACGGCAACAACATGGCCAACACCTGGCTGCAGGCGGCGGAGCTGCTCGGATTCACCGTGCACGTCAGCACGCCCAGCGGCTACGAGGTGGACCAGGCCGTGGCCGGCATCCGCAAGGGCGGCAGCTACAAGGTATTCAAGGATCCGATGGAGGCCTGCCGCGGGGCCGACCTGGTGACCACCGACGTGTGGACCAGCATGGGCTTCGAGGCCGAGAACGAGCAGCGCCGCCAGGCCTTCGCCGACTGGTGTGTCGACACGGAGATGATGAAGCAGGCCCGGCCCGACGCCCTCTTCATGCACTGCCTGCCCGCCCACCGCGGCGAGGAAGTGCAGGCGGACGTGATCGACGGCCCGCAGTCCGTGGTGTGGGACGAAGCGGAGAACCGCATGCACGTGCAGAAGGCCTTGATGGAGTACCTGCTGCTCGGCAAGGTAACGGAATAGTGTCTTGCTCCCTCCCCCTCCGGGGGAGGGTAGGGGTGGGGGCACTCCCGCGCTTCCCGTTTTTTTGAAACCTCCCTGAAGGGAGCGCCCCCCTCCCAGCCTCCCCCCGGAGGGGGGGAGGAGCAACACCCGTCAGGCGAAGCGCCCTGCCCTGGCCGGCGCCTCGACCTTCCCCAGCTTGACCAGCCGCTGCTCCACCGCGAACGCGGTGCGCCCCAGCTCCTGCGCGACCTGCTTCATCGGGATGCCGGCATCGAAGGCGATCTCCAGCGCCGAATCCTCCTGCTCCGACCAGGGCTTGCCGGCGTTGGCGGGCCTGGGCCGCGCCCGCGCCGCTGCCCGCGCCTCACCCGCAGCCTCGCCGCCGGCCGGACGCTCGCTCGCGGCCTCCTCCAGCGCACGCGCCACCACGTGCAGCGCCCGGATCACCGGCGGGGCGTTGTAAGGGCTGTCTTCGGGCATGGCCTCCCCGGTGACGGGATGGATGCCCTGCGCCAGGGTGTCGATAATCTGGCGCGCGATCTGCAGTTCCATGCTTTGCTCCTGGGTCGTGAGGGACACTGTATCCACGTACAGTTCATCCTCAACGCGCGCGTCCCGTTTAGGTTTCTCATCCCGATGGCCGATCCCGCCGACCACCCCTGCCTGCGCTGCGGCGCCTGCTGCGCCGCCTTCCGCGTCGATTTCGCGGCCGAGGAGCTCGAGGACCAGGGCGGCTGCGTGCCGGCCGGCCTGGCCGTCGAAGTGACGGCCCGCACCTGGCGCATGCGCGGCACCGACCACGCGCCGGCGCGCTGCGCGGCCCTGGTCGGCAAGGTGGGCGAGCGCGCCTCCTGCGGCATCTACGAATGGCGGCCCAACCCCTGTCGCGAGCTGGAGCCGGGCAGCCCCGCCTGCGAACGGGCCCGCGCCCGCCACGGCCTGCCGGCGCTCGCGCCCTGAGCCGGCGCGCGATGCTCGAGACCCTGCGCCTGCAGCGCCTGCACGTCGGCCCGATCGACCTGCAGGCCGGCGCCGGGACCTGCGTGGCCATCGAAGGGCGCTCCGGTTCGGGCAAGAGCGTCCTGCTGCGCATGATCGCGGACCTCGATCCGCACGCCGGCGACGCGGCCCTCGACGGCGAACCCTGCTCGCGCATGCCGGCGCCGCGCTGGCGCCAGCGCGTGACCTACGTGGCCGCGGCCACCGGCTGGTGGTACGACACCGTCGCGCCGCACTTCGAGGATGGGGAGCGCCTGCGCGCGCTGCTGCCGCGGGTGGGCCTGCCCGCCGAAGCCGCCGGGTGGGAGGTGGCGCGGCTTTCCACCGGCGAGCGCCAGCGCATCGCGCTGCTGCGCGCCCTCACGCCCACGCACCGGGTGCTGCTGCTGGACGAACCCACATCGGGCCTGGATGCCGAATCCACGGCCCAGGTCGAGGCGCTGCTGCACGACGAACTGGCCCGCGGCACGATCATCGTGATGGTGACGCACGATCCCGGCCAGGCCGGCCGGCTCGCCCACCAGCGCTACCTGCTCGCCGACGGGCGCCTGCACGAGAACATGCTGTGACGCAGCAACTGTCGACGGCGCAGCTGGCCACGACCGCGCTGCTGGTGCTGCTGGCCGCCGGGCTGTCGCTGCTGCTGGAGCTGCGCATCGCGCGCCCGCTGCTGGTGGCCGCCGCCCGCACCGTCGTGCAGTTGCTGCTGGTCGGCCTGGTGCTGCAAAGCCTCTTCGCGCAGGAGGCGTCGTGGCTCACGCTGCTGGTGATGGCCCTGATGCTGGGCGCCGCCGCGCACGAGATCCGCTCGCGCCAGCAGCGCCGTTTCGCCGGGCCTTGGTCGCTCGTGCTCGGAGGCCTGCCGGTCGCGATGGCCAGCATCCTGGTGACCGGCGTGGCGCTGGCCACCCTGCAGCCGCAGCGACTGCTGTCGCCGCTGGTGGCGATCCCGCTGTTCGGGATCGTGCTGGGCAACGCGATGAGCGCGGCCAGCGTCACGCTGAATTCCTTCACCACGACGCTGCTGCGCGAGCGCGCGTCGGTGGAGGCGCGGCTCGCCCTCGGCGCCACCCGCCGCGTGGCATTGGGTGCCGTGCAGCGCGACGCTGCGCGCAACGGCATGATCCCGATCGTCAACCAGATGGCCGCCGCCGGCCTGATCACGCTGCCCGGCATGATGACGGGCCAGATCCTCGCCGGCATGGCCCCGGTGGACGCGGCGAAGTACCAGATCTTCGTGCTCTTCCTGCTGGCCGGCGCCTCCGCGCTGGCCGTCGCGGCGACCACCTACGCCGCGGCCTGGCGCGCGACGGATGCACGCCACCGGTTGCGGCTCGACCGGCTGCACCCCGCCTGAGCCGCCCCCGCGGGGCCGCGGCCGCCGATCCTTCAGGCCTCAACATTTTTCGGCCGCTGTTGGAATCGACCGACACCACGCGTCCCGATCGCGGCGCACACTGGGCCGCATGCCACGCCTCTGGGACATCTCGCCGCCGGTGCAGGAAGGCGCTCCCGTCTTCCCCGGCGACACGCCGTACCGCCAGCAATGGGCCGCGACCATCGCGCCCGGCTGCCCGGTGAACGTCAGCACCCTCACGCTGTCGCCCCACGTGGGCGCGCACGCCGACGCGCCGCTGCACTACGACCCGCAGGGCGTGCCGGTCGGTGCCCTCGACCTGGAGCCCTACCTCGGCCCCTGTCGCGTGATCCATGCGATCGGCCGCGGGCCGCTCGTGGCGTGGGAGGACCTCGCCCACGCGTTGCAGGACCTGCCGCCGCGCGTGCTGGTGCGCACCTACGAGCGCGCGCCCGTGGACCGCTGGGATCCGCAGCTCGCCGCCTTCGCGCCCGCCACGCTGGAGCGCCTGGCGGATCTCGGCATGCGCCTGGTCGGCATCGACACCGCCAGCATCGACCCGGCCGAAAGCAAGACGCTGGAGAGCCACCAGGTGATCCGGCGCCGCGGCCTGCGCGTGCTGGAGAACCTGGTGCTCGACGCCGTGCCGGAAGGCGACTACGAGCTGATCGCCCTGCCCCTCAAACTCATGACCGCGGACGCGTCGCCGGTGCGCGCCGTGCTGCGCAGCCTGCCATGACCACCACCTTGCAAGACTGCCGCGCGCTCGACGCGAGCGACCCGCTGCGCCCGTTGCGCGATCTGTTCCTGCTGCCCGAAGGCGTGATCTACCTGGACGGCAATTCGCTCGGCCCCTTGCCCAAGGCGGCCCCCGAGCGCGTCGCGCGCGCCGTGCGCGAGGAATGGGGCGAGGGCCTGATCCGCTCCTGGAACACGGCCGGCTGGTACGAGCTGCCGCGCCGGCTGGGCGACACGATCGCCACGCTGGTCGGCGCCGGCCCCGGCGAGGTGGTCGCCACCGACAGCACCTCCGTCAACCTGTTCAAGGTGCTCAGCGCCGCGCTGGCCCTGTGCGCCGCCGACGCGCCCGGACGCCGCACGGTGGTGAGCGAGCGCAGCAACTTCCCCACCGACCTCTACATCGCCGAAGGCCTGTGCCGCGAACGCGGGCTGGAGCTGCGGCTCGTCGAAGCGGAGGACATCCCGGCGGCGCTGGATGCGCGCACGGCGGTGCTGATGCTCACCCACGTCAACTACCGCACCGGCGCGATGCACGACATGGCGGCCGTGACGCGCGCGGCGCACGAGCGCGGCGCGCTGGTGGTGTGGGACCTGGCACACAGCGCTGGCGCGGTGGAAGTCGACCTGCACGGCGCCGACGCCGATTTCGCCATCGGCTGCGGCTACAAGTACCTCAATGGCGGCCCGGGCGCACCGGCGTTCGTCTGGGTGCATCCGCGCCACGCCGAGCGCTTCTGGCAACCCCTTTCGGGCTGGTGGAGCCATGCGGCGCCCTTCGCCTTCACGCCCGACTACCGGCCGGCTGCGGGCATCGCGCGCTACCTGTGCGGCACCCAGCCGGTCCTGAGCATGACGGCGCTGGAATGCGGCCTCGAGACGCTGCTCGCCGCGCAGCCGCTGGGCGGCATGGCGGCGCTGCGGCGCAAGTCGCTCGCGCTCACGGATCTCTTCATCCGGCTGGTGGAGGAACGCTGCGCCGGCAACGGCCTGGCGTTGGTGACGCCGCGCGACCACGCGCAGCGCGGCTCGCAGGTCTGCCTCGCGCGCGACGAAGGGGCCTATGCCATCGTGCAGGCGCTGATCGCGCGCGGCGTGATCGGCGACTTCCGCGCCGGCCCGCCCGACATCCTGCGCTTCGGCTTCACGCCCCTGTACCTCGGCTTCGAGGACGTGTGGAACGCGGTGGAGCAGCTGCGCGAGGTGCTGGAAAGCGGCGAGTGGCGCCGCGGCGAATTCAACCGCAAACAGGCAGTCACATGAGCACGGAAATGAACTACGGCGACTACCTGCAGCTCGATACCATCCTGCAGGCGCAGCAGCCGCTCTCGCCGGACCACAACGAGATGCTGTTCATCGTGCAGCACCAGACCAGCGAGCTGTGGATGAAGCTGATGCTGCACGAGCTGGCCGCGGCCAAGGCCTGCATCGCCCGCGACGAGCTGGCGCCCGCCTTCAAGATGCTGGCCCGCGTGTCGCGCATCATGGAGCAGCTGGTGCACGCCTGGGACGTGCTGGCCACCATGACGCCGCCCGAATACAGCGCGATCCGTCCCTACCTGGCCAGCTCCAGCGGCTTCCAGAGCTGGCAGTACCGCTGCATCGAGTTCATGCTGGGCAACAAGAACGCGGCGATGCTGCGCTCGCACGAACACCATCCGGAGCGCCTGGCCGTCGTGCGCGCGGCGCTGGAGGCGCCGTCGCTCTATGACGAGGCCTTGCGGCTGCTGGCGCGGCGCGGCGTGCCGGTGCCGGCTTCGCACCTGGAGCGCGACTGGACCCAGCCTTATACGGCCAGCCGCGAGGTGGAGCAGGCCTGGCTGGTGGTGTACCGCGCACCGAAGGAGCACTGGGACCTGTACGAGCTCGGCGAGGAGCTCACCGACCTGGAAGACGCGTTCCGGCTCTGGCGCTTCCGCCATGTCACCACCGTGGAACGCGTGATCGGCTTCAAGCGCGGCACCGGCGGCACGGGCGGCGTGCCCTACCTGCGCAAGATGCTGGACGTGGTGCTGTTTCCGGAGTTGTGGCAGTTGCGGACGGATTTGTGAATCGCCCGGCGCTTCGCGCATCGCTGGGCTTCGCGCGGCTCAGCACCAGCCTACGAATCGCGCGAACCCCAGCGCTTCTTCACGCGCCGTACAACCACGGCTGGTCCAGCAGGCGCGCGCCCAGCGTCGCCATCGCCGCATTGCGCGCCACCCGCAGCGCCCCGGTCGCGTGGAAGATGGTGCCGTTGCGGCGCGAGCGCTCCTGCACGCGGGCCACGCGCTTCCAGCGATTGAGCGCATAGCGCCGCAGCGCGGTGGGCACGTCCAGCGTGCGCTCGTCCGCCACCGACAGCACGCGCTCCAGCTCGCGCGCGTCCTCGATCGCCATGCCGGCGCCCTGTGCGAGATAGGGCCGCATGGGATGCGCCGCGTCGCCGAGCAGCGCGATGCGGCCCTGCGCCATGGCGTCGGGAGCGGCGACCGGCGGCCGGTCGTGCAGGATCCACAAGCGCCAGGACGGCACCGCCGCCACCCGCTCGCGCACCGCAACGCACACCGGCCCCAGCGCGGCCTCGAGCTGCGCCTGCGAAGCCGCGTGGTCCCAGCTGCGCGGATCGCCCGGCTGCGTGCCCTGCACGACGCACACCGCATTGAGCCACTCGCCGCCGCGCAGCGGATAGGTGACCAGGTGCATGCGCGGCGCCAGCCACACGGTCACTTCGTCGCTGCGCAGCGCGGCCGGCAGGTCCTGCTGGCGCGCCAGGCCGCGGTAGGCCAGGTGGCCGGTCGGCTGCGGCGGCCCGTCGCCCACCACGGCCGCCCGCAGCTGGCTCCACACGCCGTCGGCCACCACCAGCGCGTCGCCCTCCACCGGCGTGATGCGCGCGGTGCGCAGCTGCACCACCGTCTCGACGGGCTCCGCGGCTTCCACCCGGCAGGCCAGGTGCATGCGGGTGCCGGCGGCCTCCGCAGCCGCGAGCAGGGCCGCCTGCAGGTCCGCGCGGTGCACGGCGAGATAGGGCGCGCCGTAGCGCCGCGCGATGGCGTCGCCCAGTTCCAGCACGCCGAGCTCGGCGCCGTCGGCGCCGTCGCGCCCGCGCAGCCGCGGCGGCGCCACGGCCTGCCGGCCCAGCTCGCCTTCCAGCAGGCCCCACTCGCGCAGGATGCGCGTGCCGTTGGGCCCCAGCTGGATGCCGGCGCCCACCTCGGAAAAGACCTCCGCCTGCTCGAACAGGCGGGCCTCCCAGCCGGCGCGGCGCGCCGCGACCGCCGCCGCCAGCCCGCCGATGCCGCCTCCGCTGATCAGGAGTTCGGACGTCACCCCGCCAGCAGTTGCCGCAGCACGTAGGGAAGGATGCCCCCGTGGCGGTAGTAGTCGGCCTCGATCGGCGTGTCGATGCGCAGCGTGAGCTTCACCTCGCGGCATTCGCCGTTCGGCTGGCGGATGGTCAGCGCGGCCTGGCTTTGCGGCTTGAGTTGCGGATCGACCTCGATGTCGATCAGCTCCTCGCCGGTGAGCCCCAGCGACTGCCAGCTGGTGTCACCCTGGAACTGCAGCGGCAGCACGCCCATGCCCACCAGGTTGCTGCGGTGGATGCGCTCGAAGCTGCGCGCCACCACGGCCCTGATCCCCAGCAGCTGGGTGCCCTTGGCCGCCCAGTCGCGCGAGGAGCCGGTGCCGTATTCCTCGCCGGCGAAGATCACGGTGGGCCGCCCCTCGGCGATGTACTTCATCGCCGCGTCGTAGATGAACATCTTCTCGGCGTTGCCGGCCGCATCGCGGTACAGCGTCAGGCCGCCCTCCTCGCGCGAGCCGTCCGGGCCCGGCGGCAGCATCAGGTTCTTGATGCGCACGTTGGCGAAGGTGCCGCGCATCATCACCTCGTGGTTGCCGCGCCGCGAGCCGTAGCTGTTGAAGTCGGTCTTCTTCACCCCGTGCTGGATCAGCCAGTGGCCCGCGGGCGAGTTCTCCTTGATCGAACCGGCGGGCGAGATGTGGTCGGTGGTGATCGAGTCGCCGAACAGCGCCATGATGCGCGCGTCGCGCACCGTCACGGGCGCCGCGGTGCCCGCTGCCGCAGCCGCTTCGGCGCCGGGCGCCTCGAGGCCGAAGCCCTCGAAGAAGGGCGGCTCCGCGATGTAGGTGCTCGGCGGCCAGTCGTAGGTGGCGCCCGAGACGCCCTGGATGTCCTCCCACAGCTTGCCCGGCTCGCTCTTCACCTTGCCGTAGCTCGCGCGGTAGCCCTTGGGATCCATCGCGTACTTCATCAGCTTGTGGATCTCGTCGGTGGAAGGCCAGATGTCGCCCAGCCACACGTCCTTGCCGTCCTTGCCCTGCCCCACCGGCTCCGTCATCAGGTCGCGCAGCACGGTGCCCGCAATGGCGTACGCCACCACCAGCGGCGGGCTGGCCAGGAAGTTGGCCTTGATGTTCGGATGGATGCGGGCCTCGAAGTTGCGGTTGCCGGAGAGCACCGCGGCGCACACGAGATCGCTCTGCGCGATCGCGTCGTTGATCTCGGGCGTGAGGTCGCCCGAGTTGCCGATGCAGGTGGTGCAGCCGTAGCCCGCCACCGTGAAGCCCAGCTGCTCCAGGTAGGGCAGCAGCTTCGCCGCCTTCAGGTACTCGGTGACCATGCGCGAGCCGGGCGCGAGCGAAGTCTTGACGTGCGGCTTGACCTTCAGGCCCTTCTCCACCGCCTTCTTTGCCAGCAGGCCGGCCGCCAGCAGCACGCCGGGGTTCGACGTGTTGGTGCAGCTCGTGATCGCCGCGATCAGCACGTCGCCGTTGCCGATGGTCACCTCGCCCACTTCGACCGGGGGCACGGAGAGCGTGTGGGCCGAGGGCGGCGTCGGCTTGTTGGCCTCCATCTCCAGCTCGAAGCGCGGCGCGGCCAGCGGTGTCGGCGGGTTGTCGGGCGTGCGGTCTTCGGCCGTGTGGGGCTTGTCGATCAGGTGGCGCGTGAGCAGCAGCTCCTCCGGCTGGTTGAAGCCGTTTTCGGACACCGGCCTGGAGAACAGGGCCTTGAAGGTGCTGGCCACCTTGCCGATCTCGATGCGGTCCTGCGGGCGCTTGGGGCCCGAGAGGCTGGGCACGACGTCGCCCAGGTCCAGCCGCACGACCGTCGAATAGTCGACCTCGCCCGGCAGGGGCACGCCGAACATTTCCTGCGCCTTGAAGTAGGCCTCCAGCAGCTTGATCTCTTCCTTGCTGCGGCCGGTGCCCTCGAAGTAGTCGAGGGTGCGCTCGTCCACCGGGAAGAAGCCCATGGTGGCGCCGTACTCCGGCGCCATGTTGCCGATGGTGGCACGGTCGGGCACGGCCAGGCTGCGCGTGCCCTCGCCGAAGAACTCGACGAACTTGCCCACCACCTTGTGCTTGCGCAGCAGCTCGGTGATGGTGAGCACCAGGTCGGTGGCCGTGCAGCCTTCGCGCAGCTGGCCGGAGAGCTCGAGCCCGACCACGTCGGGCGTGAGGAAGTAGACCGGCTGGCCCAGCATCGCCGCCTCGCCCTCGATGCCGCCCACGCCCCAGCCCACCACGCCGATGCCGTTGATCATGGTCGTGTGGCTGTCGGTGCCCACCAGCGAGTCGAAGTAGCAGACCCCGTCCTCGCGCCGGTGCACGCCGCGCGCCAGGTATTCCAGGTTTACCTGGTGCACGATGCCGAAGCCGGGCGGCACCACGCCGAAGGTCTTGAAGGCCTGCATGCCCCACTTCATGAACTGGTAGCGCTCCTTGTTGCGGGAGAACTCCAGCTTCATGTTGAGGTCGAGCGCGTCGCGGGTGCCGTAGTGGTCGACCATCACCGAGTGGTCGACCACCAGGTCGACCGGCACCAGCGGCTCGATCCGGCCGACGTCCTTGCCCAGCCGCTGGGCCGCGCTGCGCATGGCCGCCAGGTCGGCCAGCAGGGGCACGCCGGTGAAGTCCTGCAGCACCACCCGCGCGACCGTGAAGGGGATCTCTGTCGTGCGTTCGGCGTTCGGCTGCCAGTTGGCGACCTGCTCGATGTGCTCGGCCGTGATCTTGCGGCCGTCGCAGTTGCGCAGCACCGACTCGAGCACGATGCGCATCGAGACGGGCAGCCGTTTCACATTGGGGAAGTGGTGCGCGAGCGCAGGCAAGGAATAGAACTTTCCTTCGAGCCCGCGGCCGGCCTTGAAGCCCTGGAGTGTTTCGGGGAATGCGTGCGCCATTCTCTGACCTCTCGTTGTTTCTTTCGGAGGATTGTGCCGCCAGATGAATGGTTGGGGTGAATCGTGGCTACGTCGTGGCTACGCCTCCGCGAAACAGCCGGTGCCGCTGGCCCGCCAGCGCTCGCCCTCGCGCACCACGAACAGGGCATCGAGCCCGGCGCGCTGCGCGTGCGCACGCCCCGCCTCTTCCCCGAGCACCATCAGCGCCGTCGCGTAGGCGTCGGCGTCCATGCAGCGCCGCGCCACGACGGTCACCGATGCGAGCGCGCTGCGCAGCGGCGCGCCGGTGCGCGGATCCATGGTGTGCGAGACGCGCTGGCCGGCGACCTTGGCCCAGTGGCGGTAGTCGCCCGAGGTTGCGATGGCCCCGTCCTGCAGCTCGATCACGGCCATGGCCGCGCGCACGTCCTCGCTCGGCTTCTCCAGCGCAATCGACCAGCCCGTGCCATCGGGCTTGGTGCCGCGCGCGCGCAGTTCCCCGTCGATGCCCGCCAGCCAGGACTGCAGGCCGTAGCCGTCCAGCACGCGCGCGAGTTCGTCGACGCCGAAGCCTTTCGCGATCCCGCACAGGTCCAGCGCCACGGGGCCGTGCTTGCGCGCGCGGCAGCCCGGCACGTCCACTTCGAGCAGCTGCTCGATCGGGGTTCGCAGGCGCGGCTGCGCTGCCGGCGCATCCAGCTGGCGCGCAGCCGCCGGCCCGAAGCCCCAGGCGTCCACGAGATCGCCCACGCCGATGTGGAAGGCGTTGTCCGACTCGCGCCCGATCTCCACCGCGCGCTGCAGCACGAGCGCCAGCTTCGGCGGAATGGGCGTCCAGACGTCCGGGGCAGCGCGGTTCAGGCGCGACAGGTCGGAATCCGGCTTCCAGTTCGACATCTGCCGGTCGACGGTGGTCACGGCGGCCTCCAGCGCATCGGCGATGGCCTGCACGTCGGCACTCACCGGGGCATGGAAGCGGGCCGTGTAGCGCGTGCCCATGGTGTCGCCGCTGATGCGGCAGTCCTGCAGCCGCAGCGCCGGCAGCCACTCAATAGACGTCTTCGACATAGCGTCCCTCTGCACGCAGTTGCGCGACCGACAGGCCGGAGCCGGCCAGGATGCGTTCCCAGGCAGCCGCCACGCCGTCGGCCATCCTGCGGCCGCCGCAGACGAGCACCTGCCCGCCCTCGGCGACGAGCTCGCGCAGGCGCGGCGCATCGGCGAGCAGGCGGTCCTGCACGTAGGCGCGATGCGAGGTGCGCGAGAAGGCGGTGGTCAGCGAACGAAGGCGGCGCTCGCCCACCAGGCCCTGGAGTTCGTCGCGGTACAGGAAGCCGTGGTCGGCATCGCGGGCGCCGAAGTACAGGTGCATGGGCCGCCGCGGCGGATTGCGGCGGATGAAGCCGATCAGCGGCCCGATGCCCGTGCCGGCGCCCACCAGCACCACCGGCGCCGCGCCCGCGGCGGGGCGGAAGCGCTCGTGCGGCCGCACGAAGGCCTCGATGCGCGCGCCCGGCTGCAGGCCCGTGAGGTGGCCGGAGCACAGCCCGCCGGGGTGGCGGCGCACGCAGATCTCGACCACCCCGTCGGCGGACGCGCTCGCCAGCGAGTAGTAGCGCGGCGCGCCGCCGCCCGGCGGCAGCACGCCCAGCAGGTCGCCGGTCTCGAAGGCCGGCAGCCCGCGCGATCGCCACGGCAGCCACGACTTCGCCGCCGCTTCCGGCACGAAGCGCAGGACGGCCGTGAGCGCTTCGGGGTCGGCCCCGTAGTCGGCGCGCGAGACGAGCGTGAGCGTCGTCGTGCGCGGCACCAGCGGCGTGTAGCGGACTTCCAGCGGCAGGCCGATCGCCTGTGCCAGCCACTCGCACCAGGCGCGAAATTCCGGTTCCGACTGGCGGTCCACGGTGCCGGGCTCGCGCAGCGGCGCGAAGCCGGCGACGGCAAGGGCCTCGTGCACGGCGTGGGCGTAGCCGCAGAACTGCTGGAACTGCCGGTCGCCGAAGCCGAGCACCGCGAACGAGGCGTCCGCGGGCAGCTGCATTGCGGGCAGCCGGCCGAGGAACTGGCGCGCGCTCTCGGGCGCCTCGCCGTCGCCGTAGGTCGAGGTCAGCACGAGCAGCCTGCGCGCGTCGCGATAGCGCGCCTGCAGCGCGTTCATCGGCGCGGTGTGCACGCGCCGTCCGGCGCGAGTGAGAGCGTCGTGCAGCGCCACCGCGAAGCCCCAGGTGGCGTTGCCCTCGCTGCCCACCAGCAGCACCGTGTCGGCTTCCTGCGCCGGCGCGTTGGCGGCCAGGCGCGGCAGGGCCCGGCGGCGGCGCAGCCACAGCAGCGTGCCCGTGGCGGCAAGGAACGGCACCGTCAGCGAAGCGGCACCGAGCAGCAGCGCGAGCCACCAGATCCCTTCGCCGGTGTGCAGCAGGCGCACCGTCGCATGCAGGCGCTGCCAACCGTCGGCGGGCGCATAGGACAGCCAGGTCCCCTTGGCCGGATCGACGGCGCCGCTGCCATCGGCCGTTTCCAGCTCGATCACGTCGGTGGGATCGTCGGCCGCGGCCAGCTTCAGCTGGTGCAGCCGGGAGACGTCCACGGCCAGGGCCGGCATCTGCGCGAGCGGGAGCCGTGCCCGGGCCGTGGGCTGCACGTCGGGGAACGGTTCCTCGCTGCCGCCTTCGGGCAGCAGGCCGAAGGTGGCGAGCGACATCAGCACGCCCGTGGCCGCCGAGAGCACGAGCGCCGCCAGCGCCACGCGCGCCGTCTCGTCGTGCAGCTTCTGCAGCCGGTTGCCGCGCACAGGGGCGAAGAGCCGCTTCCAGCCGCCCATGCGGCGCGCCATCAGGGCCAGGCCCGAGAGCGCGATCAGCAGCAGGCAGGCCGCCGTGACCCCCGCCGCCACCCGCCCGACATCGTCGAACAGCAGCTTGCGATGCAGGTTCTTCACCCAGACCTGGGCGGCCGAAGGCTGGTACGGCCCGATGGCGGCGCCGGTGGCGGGGTCGACGATCGAAGCCTGCTGCTCCTGGCCGACCATGTGGTAGGCCACGAGCGTGCCCGAGGGCTCGCGCGCGAGCGTCTCCACCTGTGGCACGCGGGCGCTCACGCGCGCGGCCAGCGTCGCCACGTCCAGCGTGCCGGCGCTGCGCGCCTGCGCCTGATCCAGCGCGGGGAACACGGAGAGCACCGCACCGCTCAGCGCCACGACGGCCAGCAGCAGCGCGGCCACCAGGCCCGGGATCGAATGCAGCCTGCGCAGCATCGTGCCCTCCCTGCGCCTAGAGGCTGTAGCGGAAGGACTTGACGTAGCCGCGTCCCGCCACCGGCTTGCCGGCGCCGGCGGCCGTGAGCGGCACCACCACTTCCGACGGGTTGTCCTTCATCTTCTCGACGGAGGTGTCGATGTGGATCTCGTAGCCGGCGTCGATCAGCGTGTCGGCCACCTCGACGCTCACCTTCAGGGTGCGGCCGGCCCCCACGCTGGCGCCGCTGAGGCCGTCGACCCGGGCGCCGCCGCCGGTGGCGCGGTTCCAGTCGCGCAGGTGCTTCCAGTACTTGGCCTTGGGCGCCGCGACCCACAGCGTGCGCTGGTAGGCGCCGTTGCGGTCGGTGAGGTAGACGGCGAGATAGGCGCCGTCGCCGCCGTAGCTGGCGAGTTGCGTCTCGAGGGTGACCGGGCGGGCCGACGCGAGGGACGGCAGGGCGAGTGCGGTCGCGGCAGCGGCCAGGGGCCATGCTTGTTTCATTGCTCTTGCTCCTGAAGGGGATGGGATGGGGATGGGGAAAGGTTCTCGGCGTTGCGTGCGCGCTGCCGGTCCCGCTCGCCGTGCGCGCGCTTGAGCCGGATCACCTGCAAGGTGGCCGGATCGAGCTTCGCCTTGAAGCGGACGCCCTCCGTGTCGCGGCCCTTGATCTCGTAGCAGCCGTCGTCGACCTTGAGGCTGCGCACCTGCCAGCCTTCGCGCTGCGCCAGCGCATGCACCGCGCTGCGCGGCTGCCAGGCCGCCGGCGGCACGTCGCAGTCGTCGTCGGCCCAGGCGGTGGCACTGGCGAGCGCGAAGAGCGCGAGTGCCGGCGGGCGGAGGAAGGGGAAAGGATTCAGGGACATCACGCGACCTCTCGATGGGACGCATGATGGGCCGGGCTGCTTAGCGTTTTCTTATCGCCCGGGACCCGGGCGCACTGCGCGGCGCCCGGTGCGAATTCAGGCGACCGGCAGGTAGCGCACCGCCAGCACGCCCTCGATCGCGCGGATCTGCTCCAGCACCGAGGCCTCCACGGCGCTGTCCACGTCCACCAGGGTGTAGGCCATGTCGCCGCGCGACTTGTTGACCATGTTGTGGATGTTCAGGCCGGCCTGCGCCATCGCGGTGGAGATCTGGCCCAGCATGTTGGGCACGTTGGCATTGGCGATGGCGACGCGCCAGTTCGATTCGCGCGCCATGGTCACCGGCGGGAAGTTCACCGCATTGCGGATGTTGCCGTGCTCCAGGAAGTCGCGCAGCTGGTCGGCCACCATGCGGGCGCAGTTGTCCTCCGCTTCGCGCGTGGAGGCGCCCAGGTGGGGAAAAGCGATCACGTGCGGGTGGCCGAGGATGGTGCGGTTGGGGAAGTCGCAGACGTAGCTTCCCAGCCGGCGCGCGTCGAGCGCCGCGACCACGGCCTCGTCGTCCACCACCCCTTCGCGCGAGAAATTCAGCAGCACCGCATGGGGGCGCAGCAGGCGCACGTTGCCGGCATTCACCAGGTGGCGGGTGGATTCCAGCAGCGGCACGTGCAGGCTCACGAGGTGCGAGTTGCGCAGCACATCCTCCACGCTCGCGGCGCGCTGCACCTGCGAGGGCAGGCTCCAGGCCGCATCGACCGTGATCTCGGGGTCGAAGCCCAGGACGTGCATGCCCAGCTTGATGGCTGCGTCGGCCACCAGGCAGCCGACCTTGCCGAGGCCGATCACGCCCAGCGTCTGGCCCTGCAGCTCGAAGCCGGCGAAAGGCTTCTTGCCCTCCTCGATCGCCTGCTCCAGCCCCGGGGCGCTGGCATCGAGGCCGGCCACGAAGCCCTGCGCCGCGCCCAGGTTGCGCGCGGCGATCAGCATGCCGGCGAGCACCAGTTCCTTGACCGCGTTGGCGTTGGCGCCGGGGGTGTTGAAGACGGGCACGCCGCGCGCGCTGAGCGCGAGCACGGGGATGTTGTTAGTGCCCGCGCCGGCGCGGCCGATCGCCAGCACGGAGGCCGGGACGGCCATGGAATGCATGTCCGCCGAGCGGACCAGGATCGCATCGGGCTCGGCGATGTCCTTGCCCACGACGTAGCGGCCGGCCGGCAGCCGCTCCAGACCCGCCTTCGAGATCTGGTTCAGCACCAGCACCGCGAAGGCAGGCTTGTCAGGCATGGCGGCCTTCGAATTCCTTCATGTACTGCACCAGCGCCTGCACGCCCTCGATCGGCATGGCGTTGTAGATGGAGGCGCGCATGCCGCCCACCGAGCGGTGGCCCTTGAGCTGCAGCATGCCGCGCTTCTGCGCGCCGTGCAGGAAGGCCTCGTTCAGCGATTCGTCGTTGAGCCAGAACGGCACGTTCATGAGCGAGCGGTCCTCCTTGGCGATGCCGTTGCGGTAGAAGCGGCTGGAATCCAGGAAGTCGTAGAGCAGCTTCGCCTTCTCGCGGTTGTGCTGCTCCACCACCTTCAGCCCGCCCATCTTCTTCACGTGCTGGAACACCAGGCCCGCGATGTAGATGGCGTACGTCGGCGGTGTGTTGTACATGGAATCGGCATCGGCCTGCAACTTGTAGTTGAAGGCCGAAGGCGTGATGGGCAGCGCGTGGCCCAGCAGGTCCTCGCGCACGATCACCACCGTCAGGCCCGAGGGGCCCATGTTCTTCTGCGCGCCGGCGTAGATCAGGCCGTACTTGCGCACGTCGATCGGGCGCGAAAGGATGTCCGAAGACATGTCGGCCACCAGCGGCACGCTGCCGGTCTCCGGCGTCCAGTGGAACTGCACGCCGCCGATGGTCTCGTTGGAGCAGATGTGGACGTAGGCCGCTTTCGGGTCGAGCTTCCACTCCGCCTGCCTGGGGATCGCCGTGAACTTGCTCGCTTCGGCGGTGGCGGCGACGCTGATCTCGCCGTAGGTCTTGGCTTCCTTGTACGACTTCTTCGACCAGTCGCCGGTGAGCACGTAGTCGGCGCGGCCGGTGGCGCCGATCAGGTTCATCGGCACGATGGCGTTCTCGCCGATGGCGCCGCCCTGCATGAACAGCACCTTGTAGTTGGCGGGGATGTCCATCAGCTCGCGGAAGGTGGCTTCCGCTTCGGCGTGGATGGAGATGAATTCCTTGCCGCGGTGGCTCATCTCCATGACCGACATGCCGGTGCCGTGCCAATCCAGCATCTCCTCTGCGGCCTGGCGCAGGACGGGTTCGGGCAGCACGGCGGGACCGGCACTGAAATTGAAAACGCGGGTCATGGGGAGGCTCTTCTCTCGGTCGTTCACGGGGGGAGGCCGGGCGCGGCCGCGCCCGGAACTGCCAGCATACCAAGACCGCAGCGCCATTCCCGCGCACGCCTGTCTTGTCATTCCCGCGCAGGCGGGAATCCAGAGCAGTGCTCCTGCGGCCGCGCGCTGCGCGCGAGCCCCGGG